>CALXSA010000004.1 GCA_944390995.1 uncultured Clostridia bacterium | reverse complement strand
TTGGTTGGGCTGGCTAGATTCGAACTAGCGCATGCCAGAGTCAAAGTCTGGTGCCTTACCGCTTGGCTACAGCCCAATATATTTTTATTGTCAAATTGTAAAGCATTTTAACACTTTTATAATTCGAACAGCTATTCTAAAGCAAAAATTTGATGGGGTGGAAGATGGGACTCGAACCCACGGCCTCCAGTGCCACAAACTGGCGCTCTAACCAACTGCGCTACATCCACCATCTTCATGATAACTGCATTTATTATTTTACCCCATCTAAAATAATTTGTCAACTATTTTCGTTCATTTTGTAAATTTTTTCTATTACAAGTTAATGGTTATACATACCTCAAGCCCGTGCAAGATATGTATATTTTAAAACCATATCCTGTAACATTTGTTGTTATTATTCCCATCTCTTTTAATTTTATTCATCTGAAGCATTAAATTATTGTACTTCTTTTGCCCAAATAATCAATCTGCCCTTTGTATCATCTGTACAAGTAGTTAAAGATATTTCCCTTCTACCCTCTGTATCTCTGTTCATGTATTCTGAGTCATATGTAGATGTTTCGTACTTGTTATATATCTCATATTCAATCCTTCTACCAGAAGTATCTGTTATGTAAATTTTGTCTCCATTTTGTAATCTCTTATTGTTTGCAAAGAATGTACCGTTCCTGTAGTTATGTCCTGCAAGAACTGTGTTTCCTACTTCATTTAGCCCTACATTACTTGGATACAATTTTACAATCGCTATATTTAATGAATCTATACTTGCTTGGTCATCAGGAATTATTGGGTATTCAACATCAGTTGCCGGTATTTCTATTGTACCGATAACATCATATCCCATGTATGTTACTCCAGAGCCACCTGTGCTAGTTGTCTGGTTTTGATAAAGTGTGTTTAAGTCAATTCCAGGTCCTACATCTCCAGTCGTGACCTCGTTCTCTGGTTCGTCTACAATATTATTTACTGCGTCTTGGAATTCTTTTACAACATCTCCTGATGCCTCTTGAATATAATGTTTTCTATAAACATCAATTCCAAAATATATAAGAAGCCCTACTATTGCTATAATTACTATTATAAGTATAACTGTTAGTGTTTTACTATACTTATTATCAAACATATTACTTCCTTCCTTTCCCTGAGGAAACACGCATTTTTCCTCTGTTTTTTAATTACATAATTATATTATACCACATTTTTCTTACATAATCTACACTTTTGTTCTACATTTCTATACATTTTTATTAAAATACTAACTACACGATTTTATCTCCCATCTTCACACCAGCAAGGATGTGAAAATGTATATGCATAACTTCCTGTCCAGAATCTCTACCACAGTTTGCTATAACTCTAAAGCCATTCTCCGCAAAATTATTGTCTCTTGCAATTTTATTTATAACTTGATAAATATGAGCAATAAGTTCACTATCTTCCTCTTTCACATCTAGCAAAGTCTCTATATGTTTCTTTGGAACTACCAAAATATGAATTGGAGTAGCAGGGTTAATATCCTTAAAAGCTATAACCTTGTCATCTTCATACACAATGCCTGATGGTATTTCTCTATTAATTATTTTACAAAAAACGCAATTTTCCATTTACCTTTCCTCCTTCTAACCTTGGACGTTGGGGACACTCAATTTTGTCCAAAAACTTGGACGTTATGGAACTATGAAACCTGGTCATAAAACGCATTTTTGTCCCAAACTCGTCTAGCCCTTTTATAAAGCTTATTCTAATACAGCCTTAATTCTTCTAACTCCCGCTGAACTAGATTCCTCTTTCTTTATCTTAAAATGTCCAAGCTCGCCTGTATGCTTAACATGTGGTCCACCACAAATTTCTTTGCTGAAATCACCTATTGTATACACTTTCACCTTATCTCCATACTTGCTCTCAAAGAGTCCCATTGCTCCTGCATTTTTTGCCTCCTCTAAAGTCATTTCCTCACAAGTTACTGGAAGGTCTCTTTGTATTTGCTCGTTTACAATATCTTCAACCTGTTGCAACTGTTCCTTTGTCATCTTCTCAGGATGCGAAAAGTCAAACCTTAATCTCTCTGTTGTAATATTAGAACCCTTTTGTGTTGCATGGTCTCCCAAAACCATCTGCAAAGCCTTGTGTAGCAAGTGTGTTGCCGTATGATAAGCAATTGTCTTCTCGTTTTGCTCAGCCAAGCCGCCTTTAAACTTATGCTCGCTACCCATTCTCGACTTTTCCTGATGCTCCTTGAATAATTTTTCAAACTCAGAATTATCTATTTTAAAACCTTGCTCCTTAGCCAAATCTGCTGTAATTTCAGGTGGAAAGCCATATGTTTCGTATAGCTTGAATATAGTTTGTCCATCAATCACATCTCTATTCTCTTGTTTTGCTTTATTTATAGCCTTTTCGAACTCTTTTTCACCATGAGACAATGTCTTCATAAATTTGTCTTTTTCCTCGATTATAACCTGCTTAATCGTATCTTTGTTCTTATCAAGCTCAGGATATAGCTCTTTCAAAATATCTATATCTAGCTCAATCAAATTGCTAAGTTCAGATAAGTCAATTTGCATTTTGTTAAGATGTCTCGCCATTCTTCTAATTAGTTTTCTTAGTACATATCCTCTATCTATATTAGAAGGTCTGCCACCATCCGCAATAATCATCATGCTAGCACGCAAATGCTCTGCCACAATTCTTCTGCTCTCTATAATATCTACTTTAGATAGTTCTTTTAGTTTGTCCATAACTGGTGCAAAAAGCTCTGTGTCAAAAGGAGTCTCCTTGCCTTGAAGTAGCATTGTCATTCTCTCCAAGCCCAAACCGGTATCAACATTTTGTTGCTTTAACTTAGTATATGTTCCATCCTTAGATTTGAAATACTCCATAAACACATTGTTCCAAATTTCAACATACTTTCCACAATCGCATGAAGGCTGGCAATTCTCCGAGCAAGCTGGCTTTCCTGTATCATAAAACATTTCTGTATCAGGTCCGCAAGGTCCTTCCTCACCAGCTATCCACCAGTTGTCATCCTTTCCGTAAAAATAAATTCTTTCCTCTGGTATTCCTACATCTTTCCAGCACTGCGCTGTAAACTCGTCTCTTGGAGCATCCTCATCTCCCGCGAAACATGTTACAGACAACTTTTCTGCTGGTATACCTAACTCTTTAGTCAAAAACTCAAAACTCATCTGTACAGATTCTTTTTTGAAATAATCTCCTAGCGACCAATTTCCAAGCATCTCAAAGAAAGTCAAATGCCTGTTATCTCCAACCTCATCAATATCATTTGTACGTAAGCACTTTTGATAATCTGTTATTCTTTTTCCCTCTGGATGTTTTTCGCCTAACAAATATGGTACCAAAGGCTGCATTCCAGCAGTAGTAAATAACACCGATGGGTCATTCTCTGGTATTAATGGCGCACTTGGTATTATTTTGTGCCCATGCTTTTCAAAGTATTTCAAATATTTCGTTCTTATTTCTATAGCTTTCATCGTCTTCCCCTACACTTTCCTTACTTTATCTCTATTAAAAATTACCATGACAAAAGAATATCACAATTTTCGTTTATTTTCAATAGGCGCCAGGCAAGTTTTTGTTTTTTAAAATTCTCGTTAAAAAAATTCCAGCTATATTTCAAGCTGGATTGTCATATAAACTATTTTTTATTTCATTTTTTTCTTTATAACTACTCCTAAAACAGCAATTGCCGCAACAGCTGTAGCTATGTATGCAATAAGATTATCACCTGTTTGTGGGTTTTCTATGTTTTCCTCAGTATTTGTTTCATCTGTAACCTCATTTGTTGTAGGTTCTTCAGATGGGTCTGTAGGAGTTTCTGGTTCTGTTGGCTCCTCTGTTGAAACTGGCACAAATTTAGCATATAAAGTAGTATCTTCATTTAGTGCTGAGTAATCAAATGGTGTAGTATAGTTTTCATCTGTAAAATAGCCTTCAAAAGTATATCCTTCAACTTCTCCAGGTTTTAATACGTCCTCTGTTAGAACAGTACCCTCTGGTAATGTTATTGCAACATCTCCCTCAATTGTAGATAATACTAAAGTAATATATCCTTCAACATCGTTATAAACAACTCCATTTGCAGTTTCTATTGTTGTATCTACTGAAATTGCTATCATGTTGCTATTTTCAGGATTAGAATTTTCTAGTGCCACATCAAATACAGCACTACCATTTTTTGTATCTGTATTAATTAATTCTGAATTCTCAATTGTTATCATTACATTTTTGCTTGTTAAATATGCATCTCCAAACGCAATTAAATCTTCTGGGTTATCAGAATTGATAGTATTTGTCAATGTAGAACCAGAAATATTAAGTTTTAAGCCATCCTGAGCTCCAATAACAATATTTGAATATTCATTAGTTGGACCACTATGTACTCCATTGCCTGTCAAAGTTGAATTTGTAACTGTAACAGTGTTTCCCTTAGCTAAGCTATCTGCACTTGAACCATATGTAATGTCAAGAGCTGCCCATCCTGTAACTTCAGAACCTGTTACATTTACTGTGTTGTTTGCTCCATTAACCCAAATTCCATATAATGCAAAAATCTCAGAATTTGTTACATTTAATGTAGCTCCATCAGCATTTCCTTTCTTTAAGTGGATTCCTGCTGTGTTGCCTGTCGTAAGTCCTTTGTCTGTAATTGCACTATTTTCTACATTTACTGTAACAGGTGCATTTACTGTAATTATAGATGCCGCCTCTGCTGTAATCTCTAGGTTTTGTAATGTTAAATTAGCATTAGTTGTAATAGTACCTTCTAGTATAGTAGCATCCTTTCCTGCACCTTGCAATGTAAGTGCTTTTTCTAATGTTAAATTACCTATGTTGTATGTACCTTCTGCAAGTACAATTGTGTCATTTTCCTCAGCACTTGCAACTACTTCTGTAAAATTTTCAGGTGTTGCTTGTACTTCTGCTGCATTAGCATTCACAGCTAACAAACATAGCAAGCATAATATTGTCATAATTATGATTGCAAAAATTTTCTTTCTCATAAAAGAACCTCCTTTGAATTTTTATTATAATTGTATTGTATATTTAACATCGTACTTTGTCAATATATATTGTAACATTTGTAAAAATGTCATATTTTTGTAACATTTTGTTTCCAATCCTATTTCACATTCTCCTGCTTTTCGCATATATTACTAATAAAACCCATATAAGGAGGAATTGTCATGAAAAAATATAGATTAGCAATAGTAGGTGCTACAGGTATTGTTGGAAGGACTGTGCTAAAAGTTCTGGAGGAAAAACAATTGCCCATTTCTGAATATGTGCTTTTCGCCTCTGCAAAGTCTGCTGGAAAGAAAATAAGGTTTATGGATAGAGATTACATAGTTCAAGGCTTAAACGAGCTTTCTTTTGATAGTGGTTTCGATTTCGCCATTTTCTCAGCTGGTGGTTCCACTTCAAAAAAATATGCTCCTATAGCTGCCTCAAAAGGTTGCATTGTTGTGGATAATAGCAGTGCTTTTAGGATGGAGCCAGATGTGCCACTTGTTGTTCCAGAGGTAAACCCTGAGGAGATAGCAAACAATCAAGGTATCATCGCTAACCCAAATTGTTCTACAATTCAGGCAGTTGTTCCTCTTAAAGCTTTGGACGATAAATACAAAATTAAGAGAATTGTATATTCTACATACCAAGCCGTATCGGGCGCTGGCAGAAATGGGGTCCTAGATTTAGAGAACGGAATTAAGAATTACATTACTAATAAATCTTACCAGGCATCAGATTACACTAGTGCAGATGCTACTTCTAGTGTCTTGACCAATAACACTCTGAGCGGCATTTCAAACACTCAAGCAGGTGAAAGCACAAGTCAAATACAACAAAGCAATTCAATTACAACTGATTTTTCAATATTAAAAAACAATTCATACAAACTAGAAAAATTTGACCACCCTATTTTCTCAAATTGCTTGCCTCACATTGATGTATTTTTAGACAATGGGTATTCTAAGGAAGAAGAAAAAATGATAAACGAAACACGAAAAATACTAAAAAGACCCGACTTAAAAATAACTGCAACAACTGTAAGAGTTCCGGTGTTTAACTGCCATAGCGAATCTATTAATGTTGAATTTGAAAAAGACTTTGAATTAGAAGATCTAATAAATACTCTTTCTGAGTTTCAAGGAATTATTGTAGAAGACAATTTGTCAGAAAGCAAATATCCTCTTGCCACAGACGTATCTGGCAAAGACGAGGTTTTTGTAGGCAGAATACGTAGAGACTACAGCGTGCCATCTGGTGTTAATCTTTGGGTTGTAGCAGACAATATTAGAAAAGGCGCTGCCACAAATGCAGTCCAAATTGTTGAGAAAATGCTAGTTTAGTTTTGGCTTGGACGTTGGGGACACTCCCAAAGATAAACTCTGCGAAGTGTCTTTCTTTTCTCTTGAGATGTGTCCCAAAAACGAAATTTTTTTCGCTGCGAGACCTGTCCCAAAAACGAAATTCTTGCTACTTCAAGAACCCGTTTATAATCTGCTCTACGGCTTCGTTCTCTGTTAAGCCCAATGTCATAAGCTTGATAAGCTGCTCTCCTGCAATTTTTCCAATTGCCGCTTCGTGTATCAAGCTTGCATCCACATTGTTTGCCTCAATCTTAGGGTCTGAAATAACTTTTGCATTTCCCATAATTATTGCATCACATTCAACATGCCCAAAGCATTTTGTATTGCCCTTTACATTTGATATGAACTCCTGCACTGATTCGTCCTCTGCCACAGACCTTGAAGCCACATGTACACTTGAATCTTCTCCGTCCAAGTTTACGTCAAACACAGTTTTAGCTGTTTGCTTTCCTGTAGTCATAATTCTTTCAGAAATCACCAAACTACTTCCTTTTTTCATGTTTGCAAAAGTCTCTCTCATTGTTGAAGTAACACCTTTTATTTGCACTGACTCCATTTCCATTGATGCATTTTCTTCTAGGTTAATAACAGTTTGAGGGTTTAAAATCCTATCTCCTGTTCCTTCTCCCTCTCCATAATGTTTCTCAATATATTTTACCTTTGCACCTTTTTCCAAATGAAATGTATGAATTCCATCATGTTCTGCTGTATCGCAACTGCTATTGTGTATTCCACATCCTGCAATTATTACAACATCTGCATTCTCTCCAACATAAAAGTCATTGTACACCAAGTCCTTAAGTCCGCCTTGCGTTAGTATTACAGGAATGTGTACACTCTCGCCTTTGGTGTTTGGCTTAATTATTATGTCAATGCCGGGCTTGTCTTCTTTTGTTACAATATCTATATTTGCAGTTGTATTTCTCGCCAATTTTTTGCCGTTTTCTCTAATGTTGTATGCTCCCATTGGTGTCTTTTCAATATCTGCAATTTCTTTTAATAAATTTTTCTCTATTAAATCCACTAAAAACTATTCTCCTTTCTAATTTTTCTATACATTTTTATTGCATGACACATTCTTATCAACCTTGTGGCATGGCTTTATTTTCCCAAAAATTTGTGGCAACATCTCATCTCTTTCACCATGTTTTTCAACCTTGCCATCTTTTATCAAAACAATTTCGTCTGCAATATTTAATATTCTTTCTTGATGTGAAATTATAACTATCGAGCCTTTTATATCCTCATGCATCTTTTCAAACACAGAAATAAGATTGTTAAAACTCCATAAATCAATTCCCGCTTCCGGCTCATCAAAAATAGTTAGTTTTGATTTCTTTGCAGCAAGCATTGCTATCTCAATTCTCTTTAACTCTCCGCCAGAAAGTCCGCTATCTATCTCTCTATTCAAATATTCTTGAGCACAAAGTCCCACATCAGCAAGAACGTTACACGCATCACATACTTTCATAGTATCTCCTGATGAAATTTCAATTAAGTCCTTTACGGTTAAACCTTTAAATCTTACCGGCTGTTGGAAAGCAAAACCAATGCCTTTCTTTGCTCTTTCAGTTATTCCCATATCTGTAATGTCTTCACCATCAAAAATAATTTTGCCAGAATCCGGCTTTTCTATTCCCATAATTATTTTTGCCAATGTAGACTTACCAGAACCGTTTGGGCCTGTAATAACAACCATTTTCTCGTTGTCTATTTTTAAATTAACATTTTTTAAAATGTTTTTATTATCTCTTGAAAAATATATATCAATTAATTCTAACATATTGTCTTGTATAAAACCTTCCTCTCCTTATTTAATATTTAGGTTTTTCTGGTTGTACCTATAAACCTATTTCTTCTTGGGCTAATTTTACAATGCCACACCTCATAAAGTCATATATATAGTTTCCAGATTGTACTCTTTTAGATTGTAAACTTTTGGCTTTTCGCCACCAACATTTTACCACTTTTCAGCTCTCATTTCAATAGGCATTGCAATCTTTGACCGTCTTGTTCACCAAAAAAATTCGGAGCTCCAGCCAATGCCAAAGCTCCTCTTGAAAATGATTATTATATCACTTTCCTCCCCTGTACATCACTCAATTTTGGTGAACACCCAAATTTCGGTATCACCATCGGCATCTTCCCAAGAAGAATAGCCTTCTTGCTCAGCAAGGTGCATTACACTATCCATAATGCTGTACTTGCTCTTATGAAATGTCTTCAGCCTGTCACTATCCTTGAACAACTTGACGTGAGAATAATCTCTCTCACGCGGAAACGTATCGTGGTTCTTCATTTCCACCATACTTACAATACGAACCCACTCAGGTTCTTCCTTTACATTTACATGAACTGCTGAAAAGTTTTTCCTTTCTTCCGCCGGAATTGAGTTGAAAGCAGTTTTTACTCCCTCCAAAATTTCATGGATGACCGTTTCCTTCTTACTTACTTTCCGGGAATTTCCACTTTTCATAAAGATACCTCCTTGTGAGCATTCCAGAGATTATAACGTGATACATAGCTATTATACAGCCAATTTAGCTTTATGTCAATTCATATATTTTATATTTTGCCCATATACATTAGTAAAGCTGAAGTTATATACGACTTATATTAGCCGAAACTTCACCAAATTATAGAAAGGGATGATATTTTTTTATGAAGGATGTAATTTTTAAAGGAGCCGGAACTGCGCTAGTCACTCCTTTTACTAATGACGGAATAGATTTCGAACAATTCAGAAAACTAATTGAATTTCAAATTTTAGAAGGTATTGACAGTTTAATCATTTGTGGAACCACTGGCGAATCTTCTACAATGAGCCTTGAGGAAAGGAAATCTGCAATTGAATTTAGCGTCAAGGTTGCAAATGGCAGAGTTCCAATTATCGCTGGCACTGGTGGAAACAATACAAAAGAGGCAATAGCGATGTCTAAATATTCACAGAGTGTAGGCGTTAATGCATTGCTTTTAGTAACACCATATTACAACAAAACAACTCAGGCAGGGTTAGTCACACATTATACCAAAATTGCAGAAAGCGTAGACCTTCCTATTATCTTGTACAATGTACCTAGTAGAACCGGAGTTAATATAGCACCAGAAACATGCCTAGAACTTTCAAAAGTTCCAAATATTGTTGCTGTAAAAGAAGCAAGCGGTGATATTTCTCAGGTTGCAAAAATAGCAAATTTATGTAAGGACGAACTAACAATATACTCTGGAAATGATGACCAAACAATACCAATTCTCTCTCTCGGCGGACTGGGTGTGATTTCAGTATTTTCTAACTTATATCCAAAATTCACACATGATATGGTAATGGATTATCTAACCGGAAACTGGCAAAAAGCTTGTGCTTCACAACTATATGCCCTTCCTTTAATGAACGCTCTATTCTGCGAGGTAAACCCAATTCCTGTAAAATACGCCATGAGTAAAATTGGGTTTGAATGTGGAATTCCAAGACTTCCACTTGTTGAACTAACTGAAAAAGGCAAAGAGAAAATAAATGCAGCATTAAAAGACTTCAAATATTAAACTGTTTTTGGGGACGGAGGAAAAAAACAGCTTTTTCTCCGTCCTATGTTCCTATCTGTTGCAACCACAGTTGCAGAATAATATTAAAAATATTAGTATAAAGAATAACATACTGTTATCTCCGCATCCGCAACCACCGAATAGGTTTCCAAACAAACCACAATTGTTGTTACAGTTGCAATCGCATCCACAATTTCTTACTTCTTCTTGCATACTTAATCATCCTCCTTTTTTTATTTCTATATATTATGCCAGCTTTAATTTTTTGTTACATTAGATTTATTGCATTTTCACCATTTTTATAATATAATATGATTACAAATAATTACATTTTTCGGCAAAGCCTATTAGCTCGAATGGAGTTAGTATGGAAATATAGTTAACTTAGCTCGAATGGAGGTTAAAATAATAATGAAAAAGAATGTTGAACTTTTGGCTCCTGTAGGTGATTTTGAATGTTTGAAAGCTGCCGTTCAAAATGGCGCAGATAGCGTATACCTAGGTGGTAGTTTGTTTAATGCTCGTGCCTCTGCTACAAATTTCGATTATGGTCAATTAGAAGAAGTTATTAATTATTGTTCTTTGCGAAATGTAAAAACTCACTTGACTTTAAATACTTTAATCAAAGACCACGAATTTAAAGAGGCTCTTGAGCTAGCTCAAAAAGCATACGAATTCGGAGCAGATGCTTTTATTGTACAAGATATTGGACTTGCTAAGCTTCTAATGAAGTTATTTCCAGAAATTGATATTCATGCAAGCACTCAAATGACCATTCACAATTTAGAAGGTGTGCAAAAGCTTGAGGAACTTGGCTTTAAGCGAGTGGTCCTTGCAAGAGAACTGTCTATTGAGGAAATTGAATATATTTGTAGCAATTCTAAAATAGAAATCGAGACCTTTGTACATGGCGCACTTTGCATTTCTTATTCTGGACAATGTCTTTTTTCTAGTATGGTAGGAGGTCGTTCTGGCAACCGCGGTAGATGCGCTCAGCCATGCAGGTTACCATACGAGTTGATTGAAGAAAAAAACAACGGTGTTAAAACCTCGGACAAGGTTATAGATAAAGGCTTTTTAATTAGTCCGCGCGATTTGTGCTCTTTAGAATATCTGCCAGACCTTATAAACGCGGGCGTTGACTGTTTTAAAATTGAAGGAAGATTGAAAACTCCTGAATATGTTGCAACTGTTACTCGAATTTACAGGAAATACATTGATATGGCTTTAAGTGGCAAGAATTATGCCATCGACCCAAAAGATGTGCAAGACCTTAAGCAAGTGTTTAATAGAGGCGAATTCTCAACCGGGCATTTGTCAACATTGGAAAATCGCAATTTAGTTTTTAAAGAAAAACCAAATCATATGGGAATATATGTAGGAAATGTCGCTGGTTACAACAGATTGAAGGGACATATAAAATTGCAGCTAAATTCAAATATAGCGATTGGTGATACAATCAATTTTGAGAAGGAGAATACAAAATATACTGTATCTGAATTGTGCCAAAACAACTCAAATGTCCCTAGCGCTGGAGTTGGTAGCAAGGTAACAATCGGAAGAATGAAAGGAAATATACATATTGGAGATAAAGTTTATAAACTTTCTAGCAAATCCCTTACAACTCAAGCCAAGGCTTCTTATGAAGCAGAGCAAAAGAAACTTCCACTAAAATGTACAATACATATTAAGAAAAATGAGCCTGTCGTTATGGAAGTTAGCGTACAAGGCAGTGGAAGACTATATAAAAATATTTCTGTAAAAATACAGTCCGACTTAATCCCCGAAAGGTCCATCAATGCTCCTACAACAGAGGAAAGAGTTAAAAAGCAAATTTCCAAAACAACAGATACCCCTTTCGAGTTCACAGAAATTGAAGTTGATATGGACAAAAAAGTATTTCTTCCAAGCATCAGGAAATTAAACGAGATTAGAAGAATGGCTTTAACAAGAATAGAAAATATTATTATTTCTAGAGTAAAAAGAGAAAGCAACTATAGCGAGAATAAATTAGAAAATCTACGCAATAAATATTTAGCAAGTGCCGAAACCGTGTCTTTAGAAAACGAAAATGACAAACATGTTGCTGCCTACTTTAATATTATAAACCCAGAGCTCGACTATTCTAAGCTATCTAACAAATACATATCTTGTGCATATGTTCCATTGCGATATTTTATGAATAAGAGATACTCTGATGCCCTAAAAACTATATGCTCTAAGTTTGCAACATATATTTATATGCCAGCAATCATAAAAACAAATTACAAAAATGTTATTAAGCATGGGTTAGAAGATTATGTAAAAGAATACAATATTCGTGGTTTTGTGGTTTCAAATTTAGCAGACTTTGAATTGTTAGAAAAATACAAAAAGCAATATGAATTTATAGGGAATTTTACTTTAAACGCCTTCAACTCAGTTAGTATAAACGTACTAAAAAGCCTGGGCCTAAGTAGAGTAACCCTATCTGAAGAACTCAATTTAAACGACATTTCCAACATTATGCAAATTGAAAACCAGCATGTGCCACTAGAATTAATCGTATATGGAAATGCACCAATAATGAAAATGAACTACTGTGTACTCGGCAATTCTAATAGATGTTATCCGCAGTGCAAGATGAGATGCCAATCTCATAACAAATACTACTTGCGAGATAGACTTCGGATTTGATTTTCGAATTTTGCCAGATAACGTACAAACAGTAACCACAATATTTAATAGCAAAATCACTGCAATAACACACCTCGTGCCAGAAATGCATTACTTAAGAATAGATATATTAGACGAAAATATAAAAGAAATCAACGAAGCTGCCGAAGCCGCATGCAAAGGCAAAAAACTAGAAGGAAAACAATACACACACGGCAACTTAAGCAGAGAAGTATAAACCTTGGACGAAAAGGAGTGTCCCCAACGTCCAAGGCGTGTGTCCTCAATTCACAACTAATTCAATAATTCTCGCTTGCTGTTAGCTTAATAAGCAAGTCCATGTTATCATCCTTCGCAGCTTTGTTTTTTCTTATTTTCCCACATTTTTTGCACCTAAAAACTATAATATATCCTTTTTTACTATCAAGCTCAACCTTAATTGGCTCTAACATTCCGTGACATTCTTCTTCTCTGTCCCCTGGGTTAATATCAACATGCTTAGAATGCAAGCATTTTGGGCAGTGGTTCCTGCATGAGTACCCCAATGGTGCAACTTTCGCGCCACAATTTTCACAAACAAATTCCTCATCTATTTCTGTAAACTTTCTTCCCATCTTCACTCCCCCTTTTCTTGTTCTCTAAATATTGACTTTAACCGTTCTGCATACTCATTGTTTGAAAAAGAATTGCTTTTTGGCTAGCTTTAATTTCTTGCCATTCTTGCTGTTGCAAAAGAATTAAATTTTGGCAAGGAAAATTTTGTTTGAAAGGCAAGGGCGCATACGTGGTGTATGTAACCGCGTTTCAAATAAAATTTGACACAGCCAAAATTGTAATTATTTTGCAACTCTTCTACACCTCGAAGATGCTCCCACCAATA
Organism: uncultured Clostridia bacterium; assembly: GCA_944390995.1. The sequence goes on along the minus strand of CALXSA010000004.1, from coordinate 34,691 downwards.
AATTCACGAATAAGCGAATTTTTCGGAATATACTCATCTCCAATATCATCAAAATATTTCAATAGTTCATACAAACTCTGCGCCTCTGCATACTCTGGATGCGAACTATCTATTGCTTTTAGCAATGGCATCGCATATTTTTTTAGCACCGATATTTCATAAATTAGTGATGTGTTAAACATGCTGTCTGCTTCTTCCTGGTAAGGGAAAATATTGTTTTCTTCGCCTCTGTTTACCATATCCCAGTTTTGCAAAGTGTGCAATGCTTCATATCCTCTGAAATTATAGTCTCTTACAAGTCTACGTATTAATCTAGTGTCTGTTGTTGAAATTCTATTGTAATAGTCTATGTTTAGCACTGTCAAAGCACTTATATATATTTTATATTTTTGTTCTCTTGGGATTGCTGATGTTAGTTTGTCATTTAAACAGTGAATCCCCTCAATCACAAGGACTTCGTTGTTCCTCATTTTAACAGTTTCACCTGTAAAACTTTTGCTGCCCGTCTTGAAGTCGAATACTGGCAATTGAACTTCTTCCCCATTTAGCAACTTTGTTAAATGGTCATTGAACAAGTCAAGGTCTATTGCATCAAGTCTTTCGAAATCATAGTTTCCGTTTTCGTCTCTTGGCGTCTGTTCTCTTTCCACAAAATAGTTATCCACTGAAATTGTTATCGGTTTAATTCCATTTAACTTAAGCTGAATTCCCAATCTTTGCGCAAACGTGGTCTTTCCAGATGAAGATGGCCCTGCAATCAATATCATTTTCACGCCTTTTCTTTTTACAATCTTATCAGCAATGTCAGATATCTTCTTCTCGTGCAATGCCTCTGCCAAAAGAATTAGTTCCTTTTCTCCACCTTGCTCAATTTTCTTGTTCAACTTATATATTGTATTTACTCCAAGCACTTCGTGAATATCGTCGTACTCCTCAAGTGTTTGCAACAACTTCTTAGTCTCAACATATTTATCTATTCTATTAGGCGTTCTTTTGTCTGGATACCTTAGCAAAAAGCCGTCATGGTATTTTACAACATCAAACAAATTGATGTATCCTGTACTAATTGGCATCACACCATAAAAATAATTGTAATAGTCTTTGCAAAAATACAAAGAAACATTATCTTTATACTTATTGTCAAGTTGCAATCTGCCCCTTAAAGTATTTTCCTTTTGATAAAACTTCTCTGCTTCCTCTTTTGTCATCTCAATTTTCTTTATTGGCAAATTCTCGTCCACCAACTTTTGCATTTCCTCTTTTATGCTTTTTATCATCTCATCTGTAACCTTCATATTCTCAACACTACAGTAAATTGAGTTTGAAAGCTGGCAAATCACTGTAAGAAGCGCTTTTGGATACACCCTATTAAAAGCCATTCCCATTATATATAGAATTCCTCTTTGGTATACTCTCCTTCCATCTCTTGTGGTCAAGTCAATTGGTTCAACATCTTCCAAACTCTCCACTTCAAAATCCAAAGACCTAACTTCGTTTTTATACTTACAAGCTAGTACTTTCCTTCCCTCATCACCCTTAAACTTATCTAATGCTATCATAAAAACCTCCATTCGAGCAATTATGCTCTTATTTATTTTTTAAAAAACCTTTCCATTGCGAGAATGAAAGAGGTTTTTATTTGCCATCTCAAAATTCTAAAGAATTTTGAGGGCAATGGCGATTGTAGCCAACTAAGTGAAAAACTTGTTTTTTCACTTAGTTCCTCCATTCGAGCAATTATGCTCTAATTTATTTTTTAAAAAACCTTTTCATTGCGAGAATGAAAGAAAAAGTTCGTGTGAAAAGCAATCTTCCCACACGAATCCTTGCGCCAGAACCTAGCCTGACATCTTCTCCTTTATTTTCACTAATGTATTTAGTGCTTCAATTGGAGTAAGTTCATTTACGTCAACTTTGTCAAGTTCATGTGCTATCTCTGCTAATTTATAATTATACATCGTAAGTTGTCCTTCTGCAACATTTTTATTCTCTTTTTCCAACTTTTTATTATTTAGCACATTCTTTCTTTCAATATTTTTCAATATCTCATTTGCCCTTTTCGTTACTCCCTGAGGCACTCCAGCAAGTTTTGCAACATGCACACCGTAGCTTTCGTCAGTTCCACCTTTTACAATTTTTCTTAGGAAAATTATATCTTCTCCCTTTTCTCTTACTGCAACCGAATAATTTTTCACTCCATCTAATTTTTCCTCAAGCCCAATCAATTCATGATAATGCGTCGCAAACAAAGTCTTCGCTCCGCATTTTTCCTTATCAGATATGTATTCAGCCACAGCCCATGCTATAGAAAGTCCATCATATGTCGATGTTCCTCTGCCTATTTCATCCAATATTACCAAGCTATTTTTAGTAGCATCTTTCAATATCTGCGCAACTTCCATCATCTCAACCATAAATGTACTTTGTCCCATGCTTAGGTCGTCCGACGCCCCTACTCTCGTGAAAATCTTATCCACTACACCTATTTTCGCAGAAGATGCCGGAACAAAACTTCCAATCTGCGCCATTAGCGTAATTAACGCAACTTGTCTCATGTATGTTGACTTTCCAGCCATGTTAGGCCCTGTTATAATAGCTAATCTATTCTCGCCTTCGTCCAAATATGTATCATTTTGAACAAAACTTCCACTTGGCAAAATTTTCTCAATTACAGGATGTCTTCCATCCCTTATATCAATCACTCCGCTGTTGTCAACAATTGGTCTTACATAATTCATGTCGTCCGCAACTGTTGCAAACGAGCAAAGTACATCCAAAGTTGCAATTATGCTTGCAGACTTCTGTAATCTTGCAACCTGCGCCTCTATTTTATCTCTAACCTCAATAAATACATTGTACTCCAAATTTACAACCTTTTCCTCGGCGCCCAAAATCTGATTCTCCAAATTCTTTAGTTCCTCAGTAATATACCTCTCGCCACCTGTCAAAGTCTGTTTTCTAATATATCTATCCGGCACCAACGACAAATTAGACTTAGTAACCTCAATATAATATCCGAAAACCTTATTAAATCCAACCTTCAAGCCCTTAATTCCAGTTTGCTCTCTTTCTCTAACCTCTAACTGCACTATCCACTTCTTGCCATCTGTTGTAGCAGACTTAAGTTGGTCAATCTCCTTGTCGTAGCCCTTCTTAATTAAACCACCCTCTTTAAGCCCGATTGGCGGTTCCTCCGCTATAGTTTTGTCAATCAGCCTGTAAATATCCTTCAAAACATCTAGCTCGCTCTGAAGCTCAGTAAGAAGTGGCGCCTTTGCTCTAGACAATATTTCCTTTATCTCCGGCAACTGCTTTGCCGAATTCTTTAGCGAAACCAAATCCCTCGCATTAGCACTTCCATACGCTATTTTTCCAGCCAATCTCTCAATGTCGTACACTTTCTTTAAACTATCTGTAATATCGCCCCTCAAAATAATATCGTCCTTTAGCTCTGCCACAGCTTCAAGCCTTTTGCAAATTTGCTCTGGTTCAAGCAGTGGGTTGTTTATCCATCTGCGAAGTAGCCTTCCCCCCATAGAAGTCGACGTCTTATCCAAAACCCACAAAAGCGTACCCTTCTTGGTTTTATCCCTTAACTTCTCCGTTATCTCCAAATTTCTTCTCGCATTTATATCTAGCGCCATATATTTCGTAGTCTTATATAAAATAAGCTTGTTTATATGGTCCAAATTATTTTTCTGCGTATCCAACAAATACGTCAAAAGCGCATTCGTCGCTGCCACAGACAACACATTATCCTTCAAACTCTCTATCTTATTCTCGTCGTCATCAACAACATTGTACTTAACCTCTAATGCCTCGTAATTATCCACAAAATCGCTCTCATCAAGAGCAGTTATATAAATCTCAAACCTCTCCTTAATCTTGGCAATTTCCTCCTCGCACTCGTAAAGCAAAGGATTTACAACTAACTCTGCTGGCGAATACTTCGACATTTCGTCCATCAATGTTGTAAAATTATTTGTATCCTTAATCTCTGTCGTCCTAAAATCTCCAGTCGTAACATCACAAACCGTAAGTCCAAAATATATTCCGTTTTTGTACACGCACATAATGTAATTGTTCTTCTTGTCATCAAGCATATTCGCTTCAATTACAGTACCAGGCGTTACAACCCTAACAACATCTCTTTTAACCATACCTTTTGCGGTTTTTGGGTCTTCAAGCTGCTCGCAAATAGCAACTTTGTATCCCTTCCCAATAAGCCTTGAAATATATGTCTCTGCCGCATGAAAAGGCACACCGCACATTGGTGCCCTTTCTTCCATGCCACACTCTTTTCCAGTTAATGTAAGTTCTAGCTCTCTTGAAACATTTATTGCATCATCAAAAAACATCTCGTAAAAATCGCCTAATCGATAGAAAAGCACACAATCTTTGTATTGCTCCTTCATCTTCAAATAATGCTGCATCATTGGTGATAATTCTGCCATCTTCATATCATCCCTTTCAATATTTATTAGTGCATTTTCTCCTTCATTTCATGCTATCGTAATCTGCTTCCGCATGGGAGATAATTATTCCTTACATTCACCCTTAAGATACCACATATGTTCCGAAACAATCTCAACATCTATAATGCTGCCAATTAGCTTGCTATCGCCCTTAAAAATAACAACCTTGTTTGTATCCGTTCTGCCTGTAAGAAACTCGTCATTTGTTTTGCTATATCCTTCAACCAAAATTTTCTGAGTCGTACCGATGTAGAGTTTGTTATTCTCAGCCAAAATATCCTCATACAAAGCTTTTAGCCTGTCAAACCTCTTGTGCTTAATATCTTCTGGTACCTGGGTATCCATCTTATCTGCCGGTGTTCCCTTCCTTCTCGAATAAATAAACATGAAAATCTGCTCAAATCTAACCTTTTGCACAACATCTAAAGTATCCTCGAAATCAGCCTCATCTTCACCAGGAAAACCAACAATAATATCTGTCGAGAATTTCACATTCGGAATTGCCTTCTTCATTTTATCCACTAGTCCCAAATACTGCTCCTTGGTATATCTCCTATTCATAGCCTTCAAAACCCTGCTGCTGCCAGACTGAAGTGGTAAATGAATAAACTTAGAAACCTTATCGCAATCTCTAATCGCCTCAATAACATCATCTGTAAAATCCTTTGGATGCGGAGAAACAAACCTAATAATCTCAATTCCAGGAACTTCGTTCACAGCCCTCAAAAGTTTAGCAAAAGAATTAATCTCAGATGTACACTCGCCACGCTCGCGCTCCACGCGCATGTACGAATTAACATTCTGTCCAAGCAAAGTAATCTCCTTGTAGCCCTGCTCTGCTAAGCCCTTAATTTCTTTCAAAATATCCTCTGGCTGCCTGCTTCTCTCCCTGCCCCTTACATATGGCACAATACAATAAGTACAAAAATTATTGCAACCATTCATAATAGTAACAGACGCACGAATATTATCCGCCCTTTTTATAGGTAGACCCTCGATAATCTCGCCATCAATATCCAAAATATCGGTAATCTTCTTGTTCTCGATTATAGCCTCATATAAGTCCTTTGGGAACTGGTGTAAAGTATGAGTACCAAAAATTACGTCGTACTTGTAGCTCTTTTTAATCTTGTCCACAATATGCTGTTCTTGCATCATGCAGCCACCAATCGCAATTATTGTACCCTTTGCCTCTTTAAGTTTCTTCACTTCGCCAAGCTTTCCAAATAACTTTTCCTCTGCATTTTCTCGTACACAACATGTATTATATATTATTAAGTCCGCATTTAAAACGTTATTAGTTAGGACATACCCCATGTTTTCTACCATTCCGCAAATTTTCTCTGAATCATTTTCATTAAGTTGACAACCCATGGTCAAAATGTGGTACTTTAAATTCTTGCCATCGTTTATCTTTTTTACTTTTTCAATATATTCCAACTCATCTGCTATATTTTTGCTCTCCATCTAATACTCTCATTCCTTCCCAAGCACAAATTAACTCCTATATTTTACACGAAAAAAGCACTTTTTTCAAGTGCTTTTTTTGAGGTGGTTTTTGGGAGTACTGTTTAATGGCTTTCGAATTATGCATGTCATGCAACGGGAGTACTAATTAAAATAACCTCACTCCGTCCCGACGGAGCTCCCTGCTCCGCTCAGCTATTTTAATTAGAATCTCCCCGCGCGGACTTTAAGCTCATTTAGGCCATTAAACAGTACCTTTTGTGGTGATTATGTTAAACCGTTTTCATGCAACTTCACAGTTCAAGGGGTAAATAAAATTATGTTAGTCCAAAAACCCATTTTTTAAGTTTAGAAAGTCGTGCCAAGGCGAACACAACTAGAATCATCGCTAGGATAGGTGTCACTATACATGCTATCATAAACAAAAGACGCTGCCCACACGCGGTTCGTGTTGCTCTGTGAAGATGTCCAGTAGCTATAAATTAAACCTTTACTTAAGAAATTACCATTTGGCCCACCTGTTATGTTTAATTCTCCTGTGAAGACCGCCCACTCATCTCGTGATAGTATATACCATCCACTTGAGCCATTCCACGTTCTAGTATTTACTGCACTTAACCCCCATACATCAGAACTGCCACTACCTCCATTCTGTGAACCATATCCGCTATTATTCCATTTTGCTATCATGTTTATTGTGTTTTGCTCTCCCTGTCCAAATACTGTTGATGTCTGACTTTGCCAATCATTCATTCCATTATCCTTATCCGCACTATTGTACCAAGGATGCGTACTTGTATCTACATCTGTCAACGCTATTACATAGAACCTTTCATTCTCTCTACTACTATTTTTGTTCACTGGCGCTATTACTTGCCCTGTTCCAAAGCCAGCTGCTGAACCTTCTGGCGTGTAATTTTCTTGCGTTACTTGATATTTCTTGAAGCCACTTGACGTTGGTATTGTGTAGCTTTGTCCTAGTCCAGTTCCACTTCCGCCTATTGCTAAGTCTGCGTAAATTATTCCGTCTACTGTTCCGTTTCCGTCCACATCTGCATAATTTGCTACTTGTGTCTCACTCTCTGGTGCCTCCGGCAATGGCTCTGCATATAGGATATATGGGTCTTCCTTTGTACCCGTTCCTCCTGTAACTTGCACAGTATCTCTTAGATGGAATACTGGTCGTAGGCCAGCTGTCATACTATTGGAAGTTATTTTGCTTGTATCAATATTACATAAAAAATAATCTATTGGTCTAGCACCATCTTCATTTATTCTATTTAGAACGAAATTAGTGTTATTAGTAGCAACATTTATATAACGTGATGCAAGCCAATACATTTTTCCTATCCCATGTATGCCTAAAGGTTTTAACTGGGCAATATCTGTTAAATAATTGCTATCACTACCTTTAAACATTCCGCTGTACTCTGTCATATAGCTATCATCGCTTGTAAACCAATCACCTTCTGAACTCGGGTTACTTGGTACACTTCCTACACTTCTTGACCTATCTGAATAAGCACTATTATTATACGCGCCTGTTTTTGAGTTCAATATACCTATTGCGTTATTATAATCATTCATGGCTTTATTAAAGTCGTCCTTACTTCCTAATGTCACATCTTCCACTGTGTTCATTGTTATTATTTCTACTCCATATGGTGAACTACTATCATACAATACTGTACATAATTGTCTTGTTCCTTTTGCATCTTCATAATATACATAGTCTCCTGCTTTTAGCACATTTTCCACTGTTGGTGGTGCCTCTGTTGTAGTTTGTGCTGTGCCTGTTCCTGGATTATCTGCTTTATCCACAACTTCTACTTTTATTGTATAATCTGTACTTCCAGTTAGATTTTCATATGTGTAAGTATTGCTGTTGCTTGTTGCTCTTGGCTCTGCTTCCTCATTCAAATAATATTTATACGCATTACTATCTGCTAATCCGCTTTCGTTATCTGTGGCATTTACTGTAACCGCTATTGTAGTCTCTGTCACTTCTCCTACTTCCACACTTACTGTTGGAGGTGTTCCGTCTAGTATGTTAATTGCTGCATAATCTCCAGCATTTGTTCCATCTGTTAGTCTTGCATATACTGTATTTCCGTGGTCTAGGTTACTTACTGTGACTGGGCTATTTGCTGCCTCTGACCAACTTCCTTCATTTACTCCATTTATTTGATATTGTATTTTAAAGCTTGTATTTGTTGTCAAAGTTGTACTTGCTTTGTAATTGTCCCATTCTACTGGACTTGCTGTTATATTTCCTGTCTCTAACCCTTCATCTGCTCCTGGCACTGTCGTTGTAGTTGCTTGCGTTGTACCAGTTCCTGTGTTTCCTGCAACATCTCCATCTACTATTACTTGTATGTCATAGCTTGTACCTTGTGTTAGTCCTGTAAATGTGTATGTCGCATTTGAAATATTTTCTGCTCCACTTGGTGTAGTGTAGCTTCCTTGTCCACTTAATTTGTACTGGAATGTGTAAGTTGGACCATCCTTCATTCCACTTTCATTATCGCTTGCCTGTGCAGTTACCGTTATGCTATTTGTACTTGGTGAACCTTGTGCTGTTACTGTAACTGTTGGGTCTGTTTCATCCTTTATTTCAAATGTTGCTTCTGGTCCAAATGTTGTTTGGCTTGTATTTGTTAGACATGCTGTTACTGTGTCTCCATGGCTTAGTCCTGTAATGCTTGTGCCATTGTATGTTTGCCAGCTTCCTTCTCCATTTATTTTATACACAATTGTATATTGGCTCTCTGTTGTTTGTAGTACTAGAGTTGCTTGTCCAGCACTCCAAGTTACTTGTCCATTTTGTGTTACTGTGCCTGTAATTGCACTTATCGTAATTGCACTTGATACTGTCTCAGTTTTATTTCCTGCTACGTCTGTTGTGAGAACGTGTAGGTAGTATGTTCCAGCATTGCTACTATCTAGCGTAATTGTCTCTCCATTTGTTGTAAAACTTCCTGTATATGCTCCTGTATTGTCTGTGCCCATAGCTGATGCATTTGTATTTAGCACCCAGCCACTCGCATTAATGTCTACTCCACTCTTTGTATCTGTGTGAGTTACTGTGGCTGTTAGGCTTTCACCTATTAGTATGTTTGTTGTATTTGGTTGTATTGTTGCCTGTGCTGGAACTTCATTATCTAGTATATTTGTACTTGCATAGTCACCGTAATTGTTTCCGTCTGTTAGTCTAGCGTATACTGTGTCGCCATGTGATAGGCCTGTGACTTCTCCGTTATTTTCTGTTTCTTCCCAGCCGTCGTCATTTGTTGTATTTTTTTGATACTGTAGTTGTAAGCCAGTGTCTGTGCTTATTGTTACACTTGCTTTTCCGTCAGCCCAATTTGCTGGCCCAAATGTAATTCTTCCTTGCTCTACACCTTCATTTCCACCAGGTATTGTACCTGTTTGTTGTCCTGTTAAAAAGCCTGTTCCAACATTTCCTGCTTTGTCTCCATTTACTTCTACTTTTATGTCATATCTTACTCCTGCTTTTAGTCCTGTAAATGTGTATGTGTTGCTTGTAATTCCAGTTGCTCCACTTGGTGCTTGATAGTTTTCGTCTCCTTGTGAGCTTTCTTTAATGTAATATGTGTAAGTTACATTGTCTGCCATGCCTGTTTCTTTATCCTCAGCAGATACACTTACAGAAATGCTATTTGTTGTTGCACTTCCTTGTAATTGTACATTTACTGTTGGGTTTGTTTCGTCTCTTACCGTTATTTCTTGTGGGTTGCTTGACTGCTCTCCATTTGTAATTCTTACATAGACTGTCTCGCCATTCTCGATTCCTGTTATTGTGCCACCTTCTACTGCTGTCCATTTTCCTTCCTCAGTTCCACCTATTTGGTACTCAATTGTAACTCCTTCTTCTGTTGTGCTTACTGTTACATTTGCTGTTCCATCTGGTTGCCATTGTGGCTCTCCTATCGAAATTGTACCATCTGGCAATGGCTCTGGTGGTTCTGGTTCTGGGTCGATTGTGTTTGTTTCTACTGTATTTGTTTCTTCAATTTGGTTTGTATCTTCTCCCGGGGTTGTATTTGTAACTCCGCCACCTGTGCCTCCACCTATTCCTGCTATTATTTCATTTACTTGACTAGCCACATCATCTAGCTGTTCTTGCTCAGATTGAGTTGAATTCGCTGTCTGCTCTGCTGCCCATTTTGCTTGGTCCACAAGACCTCCGTCTCCCAAAGTTACGCTTATTGTTACTGCCGCTAAAATTATCATTATGACTACTGTGATTATTAGCGAAAGTAGTGTAATACCTCGCTCTGATGCTAATTTATTTTTCTGTTTTCTTTTTATTTCTTCAGTATATCGTCTGTTCTTTATTATTTCATCTCTTAAAGCACACAAAAAGGACAGACTATTTTTCGAAAAAGCACTAGCATTTTTATTTAGGCTTTCCGCATAGTCCATCCTTTTATATATATTTTTTGTCGAATTTAGCGCATCAAAAAGCGAACAAGTTTTTCTTACTCTCCTGCTCTCTCTCTCTCTCTCTCTCTTACAACCGCAACGGTTACATCGTTTCTGCTTTTTCTCATTTTGTTTCTCCTTTCGTATCATACAACTTTTTATCTTAGTTATATTTTGAGCTTTTTTCTCGTTTTTAATACATTTTTCTTTTAGTATATACAAATTGTATACTATCAGCATACTTTTTTCAAGCACTTTTTTTAATTTTCTTGAATTGTAATATTTTTGTAATATTTTTTATGTAAATTTTATCTGTTCTATTGACATCTCCCCTCTTTCATGATTTAATATAGCCATGTTATTTGAGATTTATTCAATATAATTTATTCTTTTTAATTTTACGTTACATACTTTTAACCCACTTATTTCGGAAAATTTTTAGTAAATTAAATTTTGTTTTTTACCACACTCTCATTACTTCACCATATTTTTATCTTTACAATAAATTTTTCCTTTATTTTAAAATATCCTTGTAGACTTCACCCCATAATGTAAGTATTAGTTAAGAATATTTTGTAAAGAAAAAGGCATATCAATTGAATTGATTGTTGAAACAACTGGTCTTAGCAAGGAAGAAGTTGATGCTTTGTAAGTCTCAATTATGAGTGGTTTGTTGCAACCACTCTTTTTTTGTACCGGTAAATAAACAAACCTCAATAATATGGGTATGTCCGATATTATTGAGGTTTTCCTTACGCGTTTTTGTCGACAGGTTACGTATCTTCTTTCGAAATGTGTCCCCAAAACGAATTTTTCTTTATATTTTTTTCTTTTTTACTTGAATTTATTATTCAATTGATATATTATATATTAGAATATTTTATGTACGGAGGAAAAAATGCCAAGGAAATCTAAAGAAGAACTTAAAAATAATATTTCAGATGTAACCAGCGAGGTTACAACTAAAACGAAAACTACTGTGTCTAGCAAGTCTAAGAAGGAGACCAAGTCTGAGAAAGCAAGTAGTGCTAAGGCTACAAGTAAGAGCACTAGGTCTACTAAGACGTCGTCTGCTAAGCCTGAAAAAGAAACTAGCGCTAAGGCTGCTTCTAAAACGGCGGCTACCAAAAAGTCTACTGCCTCAAAGTCAGAGAAGGCTGCTACTAAGTCAGCTAAAGCCACCAGTGCCAGCAAGACGGCTAAATTGACTAAAGCTGTTTCTATTTCAGAAGAAACGACTAGTAAGAATAAGGCTGCAAAGTCTGAGAAAGCCACAAAAACCGCGAAGGCTGCTACGAAAAAAGCCTCAACTTCTAAGACGGCTACAAAGGCCAAGTCTAAGAATGTTCTTGCATCAGAAGTGGAGTATTACGATTTACCTTATAGATATAATGAAACAGTAGTAAAGATTTTAGCACAAACCCCTACTACTTTATTTATCTATTGGGATATTTCTGATGAGGACAGGAATTCATATGTTGAGCAGTATGGCGAAGATTTCTTTAGCTCTACAAAGCCGGTTTTAATTATTACGAATAAGACCATGAATTATACTTTCGAGGTAGAGATTAACGATTTTGCAAATAGCTGGTATTTGCATGTTAATGACCCTGATTGCGATTATTCTATAGAGCTTGGTAGAAGGCCTATTAGACATTTTGAGAGTATTGATTCATATATTCATGTGGCGACTTCGAATGATATGGAGATGCCAAACAATCATATTTTGTTTGATAAACTTGGCAAGTCTGTATTTTTCAAGAATATTAAGAATAATTATGTGCAGGAAAAGGAAGTTTCTTCTATATCGTTTATTAAAAATATTGGCAAATATGGCATTTACGAGATTTACAGAGAATTATATAAGGATAGTTTAGATATAGAGCAGTTGAAGGAGCAAGATTTAAGGCTTAATCTTTCTTCTTCAAGTAGTTCTGGTTTTACTGCTTTTTAGGTTTGATTTGACCTACTATATTAAATTGTCTGCATTTATAATATATTGTTATACGAAAAGATGGTATGAAAGGGGTTATCTCCTGAGTAGTTCCTTCAGAAAGGATGCAAAATACATGGCAAAAGAAAAAGGATATGTAAGTTTTGTTCTTCATGCGCATCTACCTTTTATTCATCACCCGGAGAGCGAAGATTACTTAGAGGAGCAATGGCTTTACGAAGCTATTTCAGAAACATATATACCACTACTTTTAAATTTCCAAAAATTAGAGGAGGAAAAAGTTGATTTTAGAATTACGATGTCGCTTACTCCTCCTTTACTTAATATGCTTGATAACAAGCTTTTGCAAAAGAGATACATCAAGTATTTGAAAAAGCATATTGAACTTTGCGAAAAAGAGGTTGTACGAACAAAATATGATAGTAGGTTAAACGAGCTTTCGAAATATTATCTAGACAGATATACTAACGATTTGCACGTTTTCAAGGATGTATATAATTGTAATTTAATACAAGGCTTCAAGCATTTTCAAGATATTGGTGTTTTGGAGATAATTACCTGTGGTGCAACACATGGTTACTTCCCTATTTTGTATATAACTGAGCAAACCGTAAAGGCTCAGATTGCAGTTGGTGTTCAGACTTACGAGAAATATTTTGGCAAAAAGCCTCGTGGCATCTGGCTTCCAGAGTGTGGATACATTCCAGAAGCAGATAAGTATTTGAAGGAGTTTGGTATAGATTATATTATTACAGAGTCTCATGGTGTTTTATATGCCGACCCTACTCCTGTGTATGGTACTTTTGCTCCTATTGTCTCTCCTGAGGGTGTTGTTGCTTTTGGTAGAGATATGGAGTCTTCAAGGCAGGTGTGGAGCTCGATTAATGGCTATCCCGGCGATTTCAATTACAGAGAATATTACAGGGATATTGGTTACGATGTAGATTATGATTATATTAAACCATATATTGCTTCGAATGGCGTTAGGGTTCATACTGGTATTAAATATCATAGAATTACAGGCAAAGATTGCGAAAAGGATTATTACAATATTCAATGGGCTAAAGACTCTGCCGAGAAACAAGCTGGACATTTCTTTGATAGTAGAGAGGCTCAAATTGAAAAGCTTGCTCCTATTATGGGAAACCCACCGATAATTCTTTGCCCATATGATGCAGAGCTTTATGGTCACTGGTGGTATGAAGGTCCTTACTGGTTATATATTTTGTTTAAGAAGATTTATTATGATGATTGTAATTTTAAGTTAATCACTCCTAGCGAGTACATAGACAAGTACCCTTTAATGCAGGTTTCTACTCCTTGCAGGTCTAGCTGGGGCGCTAATGGTTATAGCGAGGTGTGGCTAAATCAAACTAATGATTATGTGCACATGCATTTACATGTTGCCGGCAACAGAATGGTAGAGCTTGCCCACCTTTACCCAAATGAGAAGAAAAGTTCTTTAAGACGAAAGGCTTTAAACCAGTGTGCAAGGGAATTGCTTTTGGCACAAAGTAGTGATTGGCTGTTTATTATAACTAACGGTACGATGGTAGATTATGCAAAAAAACGAATTAAAGACCACATCGGCAGATTTACCAAGTTGTATGAGCAAATTACTGAAGACGAAATTGATGAGGAGTTTTTAAAGAGCATACAGAAGAAGGATTGCATCTTCCCAGAGATAGATTACATGATTTATTATTAAAAGCCGGGCACAAAATTATTGCATTATGCTCTTGTTGTCCTATAACAGACGAAAAAATTGAGCAAATTCGGTTTCACAACCATTGCTCAATTTTTTTATCTAAAATCTCCCTGCGCAGATTTCAAATTATTATAGCATAAGCTACTTTTCTTATCTTGTTACGATGAATGAATAAATTAGCATTCCTAATACTGCTAAAATAACAAGTCCTACAAGAATATACACTAATGTGAAAGTAATTTTCTTGTTGTTTTCTTTTTGGTTTTGCTCATTCACTCTTTCTACATTTTCTAAATTCTCTAAGTTTTCATTGTTTGTTTCTTCCATAGTTTTTTTCCTCCTTTTTTCTTTTTGTATATTTAATTAAAATTAATATCTATTTTACTTTTGTTTTATCATGCTAGCTTAACTCCAGCACGACATTATGATAAAATTGCATTCATTAGCAGTTAATGTTATATCCATTTAACCAAGTCTAAGTTTTCTGAATCAAGTAACATCCTGTGCTTAGGCATTACTCTAAAGGTATATCCATATTCACCGCCATTTACAAGCTTTATCTTTGCTGTGTATGTATAAATTTTGTGCTCATCGTCTCTTTCTTCAAGCTTCATTGGAATTACCTGAATGTCATCTACAATGCCAGTTTCCTCAATTTTGCCATAGTACACTTGAGCTTCGATATTATCTACAGAAATGTTTGGCAATAGCACTTTGCATTTTACATCTATATAATTTCCTGCATCTATAGTTATATTGTCCAAATTGTTTTCCTGGGTTATCTTTATATCATCCCAATTTTGGTAAAGCTGCTCTTTCCAACTGTTATACTCTGTAACTCTATCTAGCTCGCTATAGTAGTGGTCATATAGGTTACAAAGTGGAATATATAGCTTATTTACATAGTCTACCAACATTCTTGAAGTGCTAAACCTTCCACCTGTTGATATAATTGAATTTTTCATTATTTTTATCCAATCGTTTGGAATGTCATTTTCGTCTCTTTTATAATATGTAGGTATTATCTTATTTTCAAGTGTTGTGTAAATATCTTCGCTGTCTGCCTTGTCTTGTATTTCATAGCTTTCATAGTCTTCGTTTAAGCCTATATACCAGCCATTTTTAGAGTTGTAGCCTTCTGCCCACCAGCCATCTAGCACACTAAAATTAATAACTCCGCACACAGATGCCTTCTGTCCACTAGTACCAGAAGCTTCCATTGGTCTTCTTGGTGTGTTTAGCCATACATCAACTCCGCTTATCAAATACCTTGACATTGCTATGTTATAGTTTTCTAGCAAGAATATTTTTCCTTTAAATTGTGGTTTCATTGAAATTTCGTGTATGTATTTTATTAGGTCTTGTCCTTCTTTGTCTGCTGGGTGAGCCTTTCCCGCAAAAATAATTTGTATTGGTCTGTTTTCATTGCTGA
The DNA here is from genome assembly GCA_944390995.1 of uncultured Clostridia bacterium. The sequence continues at coordinate 19,209 of CALXSA010000004.1, read as the reverse complement.
AAATTTGTGTAATTCTCTCTAAATCTTTAAATATTAATGTAGCTCTTTTGTATGTAGCAAACCTTCTTGCAAAACCTATTGTTAATACATTTTCACTAAGTTTTGATGTAATCTTCTCTATTTCATGATAACTGTAACCACATCTGTGAAGCCTTTGTGTTGTGTTTTGTTTTACCAATGCAATGAGCTTTCTTTTTCTAGACATGTGCTCATTCCACAATTTTTCGTTTGGTATGTTGTTTATCTTTTCCCAAACCTCATCATTATATATGTTATCCTGCCAATATGGCGCTAGATATTCGTTGTACAAGTCCTTTATATTTTGTGGTAACCATGAGCAAGTATGAATGCCGTTTGTTACATATGTTATAGGCGATTCATTTGCAGCGATGTTTGGCCAAATATCTCCAAATAGCTCCCTTGACACTGCACCATGAAGCTTACTTACACCGTTTTTCTTGCCTGCCACTTTTAATGCTAGCACTCCCATATCAAACCCGCTGTTTGGGCTTGCAGTGGGTCTTGCTCCCATTTTAAAGAAGTCTTGCTTTGTAATTCCAAGTTTCTCCCAATAGTCTTTAAAATATTTGTCCATAAGCTCTATAGGGAAAATATCGTTTCCCGCTGGAACTGGTGTGTGCGTTGTAAACACTGTCTTAGAAGACACAATATCTTTTGCAATATTGAATGATACTTTTTTATCTTTGATTGTATTTTCTATTAACTTAAATATTAAGAATGACGAATGCCCCTCATTCATGTGATAAACTGTAGGTTTTACGCCAATTCTTCTTAGCAATTCTACTCCTGCCATACCAAGTACAATCTCTTGCTGTATACGTGTCTCTTGGTTTCCACCATACAAAGTTTTTGTAATATCTCTATACTCTGCAATATTTGCCTCTAAGTCCGAATCCATTAGATATAGGGTTACCCTACCAACCTTAATCTCCCATACTTTTATGTATAACTTCTTTTTTGGCATATCTACAGATATTATCAAATCTTTGCCATCAACATCTTTCACTGGAAGTATTGGTAAATTTTCTAAATCTAAATCTCTATATTCTGTTTCTTGATAACCTTGTCCATTTATAGTTTGCCAAAAATACCCATGCTTATATAAAAGCCCTACTGCAATTAGAGGCACCCCAAGGTCACTTGCCGATTTTAAATGGTCTCCAGACAAAATACCTAAACCACCAGAATAAATTGGCAATATCTCGTCTAGCCCATATTCAGCAGAAAAGTACGCAATTAGGTCTCCCTCATTCTCTGGATACTTTTTTCTAAACCATGTGTTCTTACTTTTTATATAATCTTCAAAATCTTTTACAAATTTATCATACTCTCTTAAAAACTCCTGCTTTTCGCTTGCTTCCTCAAGCTTTTCTTGAGAAACATTTTTCAAAAATTTTACAGGATTTTTTCCTACTCTCTCCCACAAATCTATATCTATTTCTTTAAATAGCTTTAGAAAATTTGTGTTCCACGACCACCAAAGATTGTTTGCAATATCAGATAGTTTCTCAATTCTCTTAGGTAATTGTGGATTAACCTTTATCCTATTAAAAGTGTACATCTACACATTTCCTCCTTAAGTTTTTTACGTTTTTTTCCTTTGTCTAATTTTTATAGCCACTGCTCCAATTTTTCTTCTATATTGTATAAATAAACTTGAAATATGTCAATGATTTTGCAAGAAAAATTTTTGTTTGATATTTAAAAAATTTGTACGAAAATACATAAGCTTATATGAATTTTGAAGTATTTTACCCTTGTATATATTTCATGTTTTTCAAAGAACTGTTACCGTTACGCTAACAGTTCTTTATTTCTTTGGTGATATTCATGTTCATATTAGGTAGTATTATATTCCTAAATGAATGCTTGTTTTCATTTGTTCTCTAACTCTTAAATACCTCATAAAGCAACTCCTCTATACTTGCTAATCTTCTTTCAAATACAGTGTTTGTCATGTCTAATATTTCGTTGTACTCTATGAGTTTGGCAAACTTTTGCATGTTAATTTTGTGGTTTTCCTCAATTACCTTGCCCATATTTTTTTGTTCTTTTCTTACTTCGTCTAGGAGTTCATTTACTTGTGTAATTAATGTTTCAAGAGTTTCCTTTTCAGCTCCATTTTTTAACATATAATCACCTCTGATTTCATTATGCAAATATTTTATCATGAACTTCTAAATAAATCAATAGTCTTTACGAAAATTTGTTCAGTTTTTTGTAACAATTTTTCCGCCACCCAAAACAATGTCTCCGACATAGAAAACTACTGATTGTCCAGGTGTTATTGCTCGTTGCGGTTCGTCAAAAATTACTTTTGCAATGTTGCTTTCCAATCTCAAAATTGCTTTAGCAGGTTTTGCCCTGTATCTTATCTTTGCCTCAATTTCTATGTTTTTTTCTTGCTCGATGTTAAGTAAAAAATTCAGCTCATTTGCATAAAGCACATTAGAATAAAGCTCTTTTTCTGTTCCGACTATTACTTCGTTTTTCCCTTTGTCCAATCTTAGGACATATAGCGGTTCTTTGTAGGCAATTCCAAGCCCTTTTCGCTGTCCAACTGTGTAATTAATTAGTCCATCGTGCTTGCCAAGTACTTCTCCGCTTCCTAATACAATATTTCCGCTCTTATTTAGTCTAGTTTCGTTTTCCGACGCCACATTTACGCCTGTTCTTGAACTTTGCTCTTTTAAAAAACTTATATAGTCATTGTCTGGAATAAAGCAAACCTCTTGACTATCTTTTTTGTATGCTACTTCTAGTCCGTTTTCCTCTGCAATTTTCCTTATTTCTTCTTTACTTTCAAATTCAGATAACGGAAATAAAACATGTGGCAGAATTTCTTTGTTAATCCCATAAAGGAAGTAGCTCTGGTCTTTTGTCTCTGACACTGCTTTTGCAAGGACATATTGGTTATATCTTTCTGAAAAATAGCATCTTGCATAATGTCCTGTTGCTATGTACTCACATTCAAGCTCTTTTGCAACTTTATAAAATGCACCAAACTTCATATGTTTGTTGCATTCCACGCAAGGGTTTGGCGTTTTCGCGCACATGTATGTACAAATAAAGTCGTCAATAACTTTTTCTTTGAACTCGTCTCGTAAATCTACTACATGATGCTCTATTCCAAGCTTTTCGCACACTTTTTTTGCATCCTGCACTGCGGTACTTTCTTTTGAGCTGCTACCATCTGTAGACTTGCTGTTTTCATTTTTACGCAAGCCTTCTACCACGCTACTTTCTTCCCACAGCCTCATTGTAACGCCGACTACTTCGTATCCCTGTTTTTGTAATAAAATTGCTGCTACGGAGCTATCCACCCCGCCACTCATTCCTAATAAGACTTTTTTCATCGTCACACCTACATTTCTATTATAAACTCCCTGTATGTAACCGCGTTTTCGCTATTTTTTCTCTGGTTGGAAACGAATTGGTATTTTGGCTACGTTCTCCCTGCACAAAAAGAATTAAATTTTGGCAAGGAAAATTTCGTTTGAAAGGCAAGGGCGCATACGCGGTGTATGTAACCGCGTTTCAAATGAAATTTGACACAGCCAAAATTGTAATTATTTTTGTGCTATCTTAATGTGTACGTCATCCAGCTGCCTCTGACTAACCCCACTAGGTGCCCCCATAAGCACATCTCTCGCCTTCTTATTCTTTGGAAATGCAATTACCTCCCTTATGTTGTCCGAATCAGCAATAAGCATTACCATTCTGTCCAAACCAGGTGCTGCACCCGCATGTGGTGGTGTTCCATATTGGAATGCATTATATAGCGCTCCAAACCTTGTCTCCACTTCTTTTTCTGTGTATCCAGCTATCTCAAAGGCCTTTACCATAAGCTCTGGGTCGTGGTTTCTCACAGCACCTGATGCCATCTCATATCCATTGCAAACCACATCATATTGGTATGCTAAAATGTCTAATGGGTCTTTATTCTCTAGAGCTTCCATTCCGCCTTGTGGCATTGAGAATGGATTGTGGTTAAAATCTATTGTTCCTTCGTCAGACAATTCATACATTGGAAAATCTGTAATAAAACAAAATCTATATACATTTTTCTCTAGCAAGTCTAACCTCTTACCAAGTTCAATTCTAACCAAACCGGCTATTTTTTGAGCAGCTTCCAACTTATCTGCCACAAAGAAAATTGCATCATTTGTTTTAACTCCATATTCCTGCTCTAAACCTTGCTTAGCCTCATCTGTAATGAATTTAGCAATTCCTCCTGTGTATCCATCTGCCTCAACTTTTACCCAGGCTAGGCCATTTGCTCCAGCATCTTCTTTCGCAAACTCTGTCATATTGTCAAAGAACTTTCTTCCTTGTTCTGCTCCATTTGGCACAACAATAATTTTTACAGTTTTGCCCTTGAATGCATTAAACTCAGTGTCTGCAAACAATTTAGTTGCATCTTGAATAATAAGTGGGTTTCTTAAGTCTGGCTTGTCTATTCCATATTTTTCCATTGCCTCTCTATATGGTATGCGCTTAAATGGCGCCTCGTCTACTTTCCATGTTGTATGCTCTTTAAACACAGTAGTGAACACATCTTCTAGCACCTTAAACACATCTTCTTGCTCTGCAAAACTCATTTCGAAATCAAGCTGATAGAACTCGCCTGGAGCTCTGTCTGCTCTAGGGTCTTCGTCTCTAAAACATGGTGCTATTTGATAATACTTATCAAAGCCCGACACCATAAGAAGCTGCTTGAACTGTTGTGGTGCCTGTGGAAGCGCATAGAACTCTCCCGGATGTAGCCTGCTTGGTACTAGATAATCTCTTGCTCCCTCTGGCGACGAATTCGCCAAAATTGGAGTTTGTATCTCTGTAAAACCAAGCTCGTCCATTTTTCTCCTTAAAGTTTTCATTACTTTAGAACGAAGCAAAATAGTCTTATGCAACTTGTCGTTTCTTAAATCTAAGAACCTGTATTCAAGCCTTAGGTCTTCTCTTGCCTCTCCTGCCTTTTCAGAATTAACCTCAAAAGGCAAAACATTTTTGCACTTACCTAAAACACTAATTTCCTTTGCCTCAATTTCAATCTCTCCTGTAGGAATTTTCGTATTCTTATTGCTTCTCTCAACCACTTGTCCTTTCACGCTTATAACACACTCAGTAACAAGCCCATTTGCCTTAGCCATAAGCTCCTCATTCTCACTTACAACAACTTGAGTAATTCCAAACTCGTCGCGTAAATCTATAAAGTACATTGAGCCTAAGTTTCTAATTTTTTGAATCCAGCCCGCAATTAGCACTGTTTCTCCTACATTTGTTATGTTTAATTCTCCACAATTATGGTCTCTATACATAGTCATCATTCCTTGCTTTATATATTTTTTAGGATAAACTTACGATTTATCTAAACCTTACGCTATCTAATATACACCATTTTCGCCGAAAAAACAAGTAGGCAGTGGAAAAATGCATGTAGAAAGAGCAATAACACAAAATTTTCGTAACATTTTTTATGTAAATTTTGTCTATTCTATTGACATCATTACTCATTCATGATTTAATATAGCCACATTACATATCTAGAGATTATTTTTCTATATAGATTAGTTCTTTATGAATTATTTCTTTCATGCAATTTCATCTGTAGCATAATCTCACTTAAATTTATATTTTCTTATTGACTTTTATTAGAAAAAGTTTTATAATAAAAGTGCCATCAAAAAGAGGCACTTTTGTCTGCAAAGGAGGTGCCTCATGGAGACTATAAAACAACAAATAGTCAGGCAAAAGCTTACAATTATCAAACAGCTTATTTCAAAAGACAAAAATGGAGATAAATTTATACTTGTAAACAGAATTAAGAATAGAAATTTCATGCTCGAGTATGGTTTACTAACTAATGATATTAAAAATATTATATTAAATCTAGAAGTAAATGACTATTATGCCGGTCCTGAAGAAGATGATGCAGGTTTAGAAGGTGAAATATGGATTTTCACTCCTATTTTTCAAAACGTCAAATTGTATATAAAATTAAGGTTGGCTAATAATACTTTATTAGTATGCATATCTATTCATGAATACGGTAATTATATTTAGGAGGTGTAAATATTATGAAACATTATTGTCCTTATTGTAATAGTGAACAAGAATATTATATTGACAAAAGAATTTTTAAAGAATACAAGGGTGTTGACGTTAATGTAGAAGAAAATGTACCAATATGTAAGAAATGCAAAAACGAATTGTTAATTAATAATATTGAAGATGATAATTTAAGAAGGATTTATAGTAAATATAGAGAGCTTAAAAATATTATCACCCCCTCTGAAATTAAGCAATTGAGAAATAAGTATAATATTTCTCAAAGAGAATTAACTGCTATTTTAGATTTCGGCAAAATGACTATTAATAGGTATGAAAACGGCTCTTTGCCCTCTAAATCTCAAAGTGATTATCTAAAATTAATGGCAAAGGACAAAAACGAATTCTTAAATAAAGTAAAAGAAGCTTATTATTCTAATAGAATTAACCAAAAAACATTGTCTAAAATAGAAACTATATGCAATAATCAAGCTTCTACCGACAACAATTATGAACTTAAGTTGTATATTGAAAATGAATTAAAGACATCTCCTAACATCTTCAACGGTTTCAAGAGTTTAGATTTAGAAAAATTGCAAAATTTAATTTCATATATTGCAAGTAAAACAAAATTATATTTGACTAGCTTGAATAAATATTTATGGTTTATAGATATGATTTCTTACAATGAAAGAGCTGTCTCTATTACTGGTCTTACTTATGTGCATGAGCAATATGGGCCTGTTATCTTTAAACGTAAATATGAAGAAATATCAAAGCTTGATGAAAAATACAAAAGAGAAGATATAGAAAAAAATGATGGTAGCATTCAATCTATTATTACTAGCAATGGTAATTATGACTTGTCTTATTTTAACGATAAAGAACTTAGCATTATAGATACTGTTATCAATTTACTAAGTAATAAGTCTGTAAAAGAAATATCTAATTTGTCGCATAATGAACTGGCTTGGAAGAATACTGAACGATTTGAGAAAATTTCTTTTGAATATGCTGATAATCTAAAAATATTAGCCCAATAAGCTGGCAGATAGCTCTGCCAGCTTTGGTATTCAATTTTACCTCTTTTTCTTCTTTTGGACAGAAAAGCCAAACCTGCCTATGAGCATTTTTATTTTTCTAATATTATTGTAACAGGTCCGTTATTTAAAAGTTCCACTTCCATGTGAGCTCCAAACACACCTTTTTGAACTTCGATGTCATTTTCTTTGCACTTATCGCAAAAGTATTCATACAACTCGTTTGCAAACTCTGGCTTTGCTGCATTTACAAAAGATGGCCTATTTCCGCCACTGCAATCTGCATAAAGTGTAAATTGAGATACAATAAGAAGCTTGCCCTGTACATCTTTTATGCTTAAATTCATCTTTTGATTTTCATCTTCAAACACTCGTAAATTGCATAACTTCTTTACTAGATAGTCCGCTGTCTCTTTTGTATCTGTATGCGTCACTCCAAGTAGCACTAAAAAGCCCTGCTCAATTTTTCCAACAATTTCATTTTCCACTTCCACACTTGCGTGCTTCACTCTTTGCACAACTAATTTCATTCTTTTCGCTCCCTTCATATCTTGCCTTGGACGCTCTTTTGGGTCAAACTTTTTCAAGGTTTAACCTGTCCCTACTTTGCAAGTTTTCTTCTGACGTATTCGTAGATTATTATGCTTGCTGCGACAGAGGCGTTTAGGCTCTCTGCTTTTCCTAGCATTGGTATTATAACTTTCTCATCTGCTATTTTTTGAACTTCCGCTGATACACCATTTGCTTCGTTTCCGATTACTATTACGTTTTTAGAATAGTCCGCTTCATAAATGCTTTTCTTTCCGTCCAATGCTGTTACCATTACCTTAAATTTATTTTTTTTAATTTCTTTTAATGTTTCTGCTAAGTTTTCCACTTCTATAATGTTAATTCTGAAAATTGCTCCCATTGTAGAGCGTACAACTTTGGGGTTATATACGTCTACGCTGTTCTTTGATAAAATTATTTGATTTAGGTTTGCACTGTCTGCGGTTCTTAGTATTGTGCCTAGGTTTCCTGGGTCTTGCAAGTCGTCAAGTGCAATAATTATATCCTGCGAATAGTCTATTTGATTTGTCGCGCTCTGTTTTTCTACAACCGCTATAATTCCCTGTGGTGTTTTTACTTCTGTTAATAGCTCAAATATTTTTTTAGTTACATATACCATATCATATTTTGCGATTTCGTACAGAGTCTCTTTGTCAATCTCGCTGTCGCCTATGCATTCTTCGCAAACTACAATTTTCTTTATTTTTGCTTTTGCTTCAATTGCTTCATTTATTAATTTTATTCCTTCTATTATATAGCAGTTTTCTAAGTCTCTATACTTTTTTTCTTTGAGCTTTCTAATATTTTTCACAATTTCATTATCTTTACTTGTTATTACTTGCACCGCAAACCTCCTATTTTGTTTTGTTTTTATTTTTCACTCTGCAAAACCAGTTGAAAAAAAATTAAATTGTAATTATTTTTCACTCCGCAAAACCAGTTTTAAAAGAATTAAATTTTGGCTAGGCGCATGGATGAGAAAGCCGGAGGCGTACTTTGTGTACGCTGAGGACTTTCGATATGAAATGCAACAACGCCAAAATTGTAATTATTTTAAAACTGTAGTGTTGAGGAATTCCTTAATAACTCTAATCAACTCCTCATCCTTCAAATCGCCAACTTTTAACGTGATATATGGTTCCACTCCTGCTGAAAATTTAATGTTATTACCATATTTATTTATTAAAACTGACACAATTTCTGGGTTGTACTTGTTCTTGTCATAATAAAATACCACATTCTGCCCATTCGTATACATATTTTTCTTTTCGGCTACCTTTATAACTCCCGCTGCTGCGCACAATTCCTTTATCCTTGCAACCTCAATTAAGTTTTCAAGTTCTTTTGGCATTACTCCGTATCTATCAATTATTTCATCTATTACATTTTGTATATCTTCCTCTGTCCTGCAAAGTGCAATGTTTTGATATACTTCGATTTTTTGACTACTATTATCAATATATTCGTCTGGGATGTAGCTTGAAATATTAATGTCAATTTGTATTTCTTGCTCATCTTCTATTTCTATTCCCTGCATTTCTTTTACAACTTGGTCAAGCAAATTGCAGTAAGTGTCATATCCCACTTGCTCCATGTGTCCGTGCTGAATTTCACCAAGCATGCTTCCTGCGCCTCTTATTTCCAAGTCTCTCATGGCAATTTTAAAGCCTGAGCCAAATTCCGTAAATTCACGTATTGCTTTAAGTCTTTTGTCTGCAACTTCTGACAATAGTTTGTCCCTTTTGTACGTGATGTATGCATACGCCTGCTTGTCGCTTCTTCCAACTCTGCCTCTTATTTGATAAAGTTGCGCTAAGCCTAGTCTGTCCGCATTTTCCACAATTATTGTGTTCGCATTAGGAATATCTATTCCAGATTCCAAAATGGTTGTGCAGACCAAAACATTAATCTCGCCATTTATAAATCTTTCCATTATGTCTTCAATCTCTCTACCAGTCATTTTTCCATGCGCAAATTCCACTTTTGCCTCTGGCACTAATTCTGATAGGTCTAGTGCCTTTTTTGCAATATTTTCTACATTATTATATAGATAAAATACCTGCCCACTTCTCTCCAGCTCCTTCGTTATTGCCTCTTTTATCACTTCTGCATCATATTCGAGCACATATGTCTGCACTGGCCTCCTGTTTTGAGGTGGTTCATATATTACAGACATGTCGCGCACGCCAAGTATGGACATGTGCAAAGTTCTAGGAATCGGTGTTGCCGTCATTGTAAGCACATCCACACTGGTTTTGAGCTTTTTTATCTTTTCTTTGTCTTTAACTCCAAACCTGTGCTCCTCGTCTATTATTAGTAGCCCAAGGTCTCTAAACTCTACATCTTCGCTTAGCAATCTATGTGTACCAATCACTACGTCAACTTCGCCAAGCTTTAGTTTTTTTATAACCTGGTCTTGCTCTTTTTTGGTTCTAAATCTGTTTAGTAGCTCAACCGTAATTGCAAAATTCTCCATTCTCTTTTTAAAGCTTTCATATTGTTGGTTTGCAAGTACCGTTGTTGGTACCAAATACGCAACTTGCTTGTGGTCCATAACTGCTTTAAATGCTGCTCTTATTGCAACTTCTGTTTTTCCATAGCCCACATCGCCGCAAAGCAACCTGTCCATAGGTCTAGGCTGTTCCATATCTTTTTTTACTTCGTCTATGCACCTTAGCTGGTCGTCTGTTTCTTGATATGGGAACTCTGCCTCAAACTGGCTTTGCCATTCCGTATCCTTAGAAAAAGCAAAGCCCTTTATTTTCTGCCTTTTGGCATATAGTTCTATTAAATCTTTTGCAACTTCTCTTAAATTCTTTTTTCCCTTGCTTTTTGTATTGCTCCATTCTTTGCTGCCAAGCTTGTTTAGTCTAGGCGCTGTGTCGCCCCCACCAATGTATTTACGCACATTGTCCAAACTGCTTGTTGGAACATAGAGCATGTCGTCATTTCTATATTTTATTTTGATATAGTCCTTAATTACGCCATCTGCTTTAATGGTATTAACTCCAACAAACTGGCCAATACCATGAATTCTATGCACAACGTAATCTCCTGGAGTTAGGTCTGCAAACACAACCTTTTCGCCTTGCTTGAATGCCACATTCGTTTTCTTTTTCTTTGCTTTATTTTCGAAAACGTCGGCCATGTTAAGCACAACTAAATTCATGTCGTAAGCTTCAAAGCCAGATGAAAGTGAACCAGTCGAAATCGCAATGTTGCCCTTAACTGCTTTCAGGCTCTTTTTATTAACAAGGCCTTCTTCATCTTCTTGAAGCTCACCTGGAGCTATATCATTTTCCTCTAGTAGAGCCTTTATTCTGTCTGTGTTTTCCTTGCTACCAGCAAGAATTACTATATCTTTTTTCTCGGCAACCCATTTTTTTATTTCACTAATTAATATTTCAGTCTCACTTTTATAGAAATTAATTTGCCTATAATTAAACTCAATCTTGTTAACCGAGCTACTGTTGCTTTCTGCAAGATAGATTGTCTGCCTTTCCTCAAAAATATTGTTCCATGCCTGAATGTCAAAATTGCTAACATTTCGTATAGCCTCAGGCACAAACCTCTCCTTTTCAGTAAGCGATTTAACCAAGTTGTTGTTTTCTATAATAATGTTTTCCGCTCTTTGAACTATTTTGTTGTTTTCATCTATTATTAACAAACAATTTTTAGAGCAATATTCTAAAAAAGTTCCATTTTCTGTGTAAAATTCATTAAAGTACTTATCTATTTTGCTTATGTATTCCCCATTTTGTATTGCCTCTACATCTGCCTGAGTTTGCCCCATGCTATATTTTTCTTTTATTTTTTCTGTTACCCCAGAAATAATCTTAGAATACTCTGGAAGCTGCTCATCCTCTGCATTATACTCCAAAATGTACTCATGCGCTGGCAAAATTGTAACTTTATCAGTCATTTCCACTGTTCTTTGAGAGCTATAATTAAAATATCTGATAGAGTCAACCTCATCTCCCCAGAACTCTATTCTAACTCCCATATTTTCAAGCACGCCAATATCGACAATTCCGCCTCTTATGCTGAATTGCCCTTTGCCTTCTACCAAATCATTTCTTTCATATCCTATTAGCAAGAGGAGCTGCTTTAAATTATTTAAGCTTTTCTTGCCCTTGAAACCAGTGCACTCAAACATGTTGCCTACACTAAAGGAAATAACATTTTTGTATAGTATTTCCTTTGGAAGTATTGGTTGCATAAGTGACTCCACGGTTGTTACAACAATATCTACCTTGTTAGAATAAATCTTGTTTAGCACCTCAATACGCTCAAACGGCAAGTCTTTGCTGCCTGAAACATAGTCGTATGAAGCAATTTCCCTTTTACCAAAATATTCAACCTTGTCCGTGTAAAATTTTAAGTCTCTCACAAGCTCTTTTGCCTGTAATTCGTTGTAAGTTACAACACAGATTGGACGTTTTTGTTCCTGCTTAATCGCCGAAATAATCTGTGATTTTGCCACGAATACTAACCCCGATATATTTATCGGGGTTTTTTTGCTCTCAATTTCTTGTAATAATTCTACAAATTTGTCCGTTTGTTCTAGTCTTTGCATAAGTATATTTTTCATACTGCCTCCATTTAACTAGGAAACATAAAAGAGCTTTTTCTAATATGCTTCATGCAGTCTAGAGTAAAAGATACCCTTTCACGCTAAATGCTTTATTTTGTAATTGAGATAATTTTATATTTTATAACACCTGCTGGTGCTTGAGCCTCTACAACTTGACCTTTTTTAGCCCCCATTAGAGCTGCTCCTATTGGAGATTCGTTAGATATTTTGTTTTGAGCTAAATCTACCTCTGTAGAACCTACAATAGTGTAAAGTTCTTCCTCGTTAAACTCCATGTCTAGGACTTTAACAGTGTTGCCTACTTGAACTGTTTTTGTGTCAATTTCAGACTCATCTATAATTTTAGCATATCTTAATTTATTCTCTAACTCAGCTATTTTTGTTTCATTTGCTGCTTGAGCATTTTTGGCCTCATCATACTCAGAGTTTTCAGACAAGTCTCCAAATCCCAAAGCCACCTTTATTCTTTCAGCTATTTCAGCCCTCTTTTCTGTTGTTAAAAATTCTAATTCTTTTTCTAGATTGTCGTATCCTTCTTGTGTTAGTAGAACTTCTTTTTCGTTATCCATATTGTTTCCCTCCTTTTTGTAAGAAAATTGGACGTTAGCGTAAAAAGCTACTAAATATTTTTGCTCTTATTTACGCACAAAAGCCTCGAGCTTATGCTCGGGCAATTATTCTTAAATATTTATATTCTATGCAAAAACATAAAATATATTACATGAATTATATATTAAACTAATTTTCGCCTTTTGTCAAGGTTTGCTTTGTGAATTTTTTGTGAAATTTATAACCAATCTTAGTATTTTTCTCATATATTATATTGAAAATATTGCAAAAAGAGTATATAATAGTGTTGATGCATTTAAAGGAGTGTGCTAATAAAATGGTTAATATAGAAAGTTTAAAACAATATAAACACATACATATGATAGGTATAGGCGGAGTGAGCATGAGCGGTATTGCTGAGATACTTCATTACTGGGGGTTCGTTGTTACTGGCTCAGATTCTTCACAATCCGAAGTTACCGATAAGCTTATTAAAAGACATATTCCTGTTAAAATAGGGCATGACATGGAAAATCTAGAAAAGGCTAATCTAGTTGTTTTTAGTGCTGCAATAAAAAAAGATGACCCAGAACTTGTTAGGGCAAAAGAGCTAAACATTCCTACTATTGAGAGAGGAACTTTTTTGGGTACTTTAACTGCTGCTTTCAGAAATACAATTTGCGTTTCTGGAACTCACGGAAAAACAACTACTACATCTATGATTTCACTCTGTTTCTTAGAGGCTTGCAAAGACCCTTCAATTCAGGTTGGAGCTTATTTAAAGCAGCTTGATGGAAATTATAGAGTAGGCACAAGCGATTATTTCATTATAGAAGCTTGCGAGTATGTTGAAAGTTATTTGAAACTTCACCCTAAAACAGAGGTTATTTTAAATATTGATAATGACCATTTGGACTATTTTGGCACTCTTGATAATATTATAAAGTCTTTTGGCAATTACATAAAGCTTCTTCCTGATGATGGGTTGCTAGTAATTAATTGGGATGACCCACATTGCATGAAGCTTACAAAAAACACCCATGCCAAAGTGCTTACATATGCTATTGAAAACCAAAATGCTAATTTTGTTGCAAGAAATATTAATTATAATAGCAATGGTTTTCCTACTTTTGATGTATATTATAACAATAATTTCTATAAAACAATTTCGTTGTCTGTTCCAGGAAGGCATAATGTTATGAACGCGCTTGCATGTATTGCGGTTTGCCATGAATACGGCATCGAAAAGGAAGATATGAAGAATGCGCTATTCAAATATACGGGTGCACATAGAAGGTTTGAATATAAAGGTAGCTTTAATAATGTAAATGTGTATGATGACTATGGCCATCACCCTACAGAAATAGTGGCTACAGCAAATGCTTTGAAGCAGAAAAAATATGCACAATCTTGGGTTATTTTCCAGCCACATACTTATAGCAGGACACTAAGTTTATTAAATGATTTTGCAGAAGCTTTAACAAATTTTGATAACATTATTGTTACTGACATTTACGCAGCACGTGAAAATAATACTCATAATGTGAGTGCTGAAGACCTTGTGAATAAAATTAAGGAATTAGGCCATAATGCTGTGTATATTTCTGATTTTAATGATATTGTAAAATATGTGAAGGAAAATGCTAAGCCTAGAGATATTGTGCTTACTTTGGGAGCTGGTACAGTTACCAATATTGGACCAATGCTTGTTGAGTAGGCGTGGAATTGGCATTGTTATGGTTTTAACATCCTTATTACAAAAGAGCAAGTTATATGTATATTTTGAGACATTTTGAAGTACCGCGCAGCGACCAAACGAGCCATGAAGTGGCGAGTGCGAATTCGAGAAACCTAGCACATAATCTACGTAACTTTATTATTGCTCTGATTTAGCTGATGGCTCATACCAGAACTCTTTTTATACTCACTTTGTGCTTAGATGGTTTCGAACGGTAAGGTACGAAAAATTCGAAAAATATACATATAACTTGCTATAGAGCACGTAAAAGTGTTAAAACCATTACCTAATTTTAGACAAACTCCTCCCAAACCAAGTTTGCTAGGTCTAGGCCTTTTTCTGTTAGTCTTATTGCATCCCCGTCAATTTCCACCAAGCCCTCTTGCACTAACTTGTTTAATTCGTCTTTATATAAATAAATTGGGTTGTCTCCAAATTTATTTTTGAATGCCTGTATTGAAACTCCATTTATTTTTCTTAAGCCTAACATCATAAACTCATTCATTTTGCTAGATTTATTTTGCTTTTCATGAAATATTAGGTTATCCGCTTCGTCCCCGTTTTCGTAGTTTCGTATATATTCCTCTATGCTGTCCACATTGGAGTACCTTACATTGTTTGTATACGAGTGTGCTGCCGCGCCAATTCCTATGTACTCCTCTTGATTCCAGCAAGACAAATTGTGTTTCGACTCAAACCCAGGTTTAGCAAAATTTGATATTTCATAATGCAAGTATCCTGCATCTTCTAGCATTTGCTTAGTTTTCCAATACATCTCTCGTTCAAGTTTCTCCTCTGGTAAGTCCAACTCATTTCTTGATAGTTTGTTATAAAAAGGCGTTCCTTCCTCGACAATCAGCGAATAGACTGACACATGCTCTGGCTCTATCTTTATTATCTCTTTTAGGCTCTCCTCTAGCTCCTGCATACTCTGCTTTGGAAGCCCGAGCATTAGGTCCACATTTATATTTTCGAACCCAACCTCTCTTGCCAGATTGAATGTCTCTGAAAATTGCTCATATGTGTGAATTCTGCCCAGCCCTTTTAATAGTTTGTTATGTGTTGATTGCAAGCCAATACTTATTCTGTTAATCCCAGCTTGCTTGTAGTCTTCAAGTTTGCTTCTACCAACTGTTCCAGGGTTTACTTCAATTGTAATTTCAGCACTTTCGTCTATTGTGTAAAACTCCTTTGCAGTCTCCAGAATTTTCCTAATATACTCACCATCAATAAACGAAGGCGTACCGCCACCAATGTAAATTGTCTTTACAATTGCTAAATCATCTATGTTATTTTCGTAGTCCAGCCTGTTGCCCTCGCCCACTTCTTGAAGCTCATGCTTTAGCCATTTAATATATGTATTTATTAAGTTTTCCTTTCCCGCATACGATTTGAAATCGCAATACTCGCATTTCTGCTTGCAGAAAGGTATGTGTATGTATAGTCCTACATTTTTTTCTCTCAATAATCGCACCTGCCTTAATTGTATTATTGCTTCTAGCTCTATTATTTTTTTGTGTTACAATATAGTAATACAGAAAGTATATATGTATTTATTCGAATTTTGAATATTTTCTCCTCGCTACACAGTACTTTAAAATGTCTCAACTTGCTTTTAAATACATTTTTAGTCTGCCAGGTCAATCAAAGCTTTTAGCCTGTAATTCACCCCAGACTTGCCAATCGGCTCCTTTAGCATTGACCCAAGCTCAGTAAGCGACGCCTCCGGATTCTCTAATCTCAAAATTGCAATCTCTTTCAAATTATCTGGCAAATTATTAAACTTGCCCTCTTTTTTCAGCTTGTTAATCGCTTCAATCTGCTTCACAGCAGCATTTACAGTCTTTGATAAGTTCGCCGTCTCACAATTCACAATTCTATTAACATTATTCCTCATATCCCTGTAAACTCTAATCTCCTCAAACTTTAGCACAGACGAACTTGCCTCAATAAACGCCAAAAACTTTGAAATCTCCTCTCCATCCTTCGAATAAATTGCACACTTATCATCTTCATTATTCTCTTGAGCCTCTTTTTCTTTTGTTCGTAATACCTTAAGAATAATATCATATTTCTGTAAAATTTGAATCTCCTGCTGTGCGACTTTGTTGTTCTTCAAAATAATCTCAATATGATACTTATTTTCCGGGTTGTTTATAGAGCCACTCCCTAAAAAAGTACCTCTAACAAAAGCCTTTTCTATACTCTCCGTATTTTCAATTTCATACTGAGCAAATGCTGCTTTTATTTTTTCAGCCTCTTTTTTATGAATTGTAATATAAAAAATTTTTCCCACAATATCAATATCATACTGGCTTATACCCAAATTGCTCAAAAGCTTGCTAAACCTATTTATGTTGTACTCACTCTCTGTAGAAAACTTAATAGCACCATTCTCCTCAGACGTATTGTTAGAAGATAAATACCCATAAAGCTCCGCCTTTACGCAATCTTTATTTGCTAAATTACTAAGCTTACTTAGCTCCTCTTTCACATCCGTCGAAAAAGACATCTTCTCTCTCCTTCCTCCCTCCTTGGACGTTAGGGACACTCTGGACTTGCTTGTTTAGACCTGTCCCCATCTTGCATTTTTTTGCAATTTAGGGACACTCCTATTTTTGCAAATTCTTGCAAGATTTAACGTGTCCCTACCTTGCAAGTTTTTAATTTTCAAATTCTGCTGCAATCACTCTGTCGTTTCCTGATAAATCTTTGAAGCATTCTACCTTATCATAACCTTCAAAAAGCCTACTTACACTTTCCTTCTGAGCATAACCTATTTCCACTAAAATGCTACCATGCTCCTTCAAATAATTTCTACCCTCTTTTGCAATTATCCTATAAAAGTCAAGCCCATCTGCCCCTCCATCAAGCGCAATATGTGGCTCTCTTTGTACTTCTTTTGAAAGCTGTGTTATCGTGTCTGTTTCAATGTATGGCGGGTTTGAAACAATTAGGTCAAACTTGCCATCTATATTCTCAAACATATTTGATTTAACAAACTGTATCTCCACATTTCCTAGCAACTGTGCTACATTCATTTTTGCAACATCTAAAGCCTCCTCGCTCACATCAGACGCACATATTTCAATTTTACAATTTGTCCCTTTTTTTCTGAAGTAATTAGCAATCGCTATTGCAACCGCACCACTACCTGTGCACAAGTCAAGCACTTTTATATATTTGCATTTTTCTATTCGCTCAATCGCCTTTTCCACTAGAATTTCAGTATCAGGCTGAGGGATTAGCACATTTTCATTCACATAAAAATCAAGTCCCATAAATTCTTGATGGTTAGTAATGTATTGAATCGGCTTTCCTTCAATAATTTCTGTAATATATGTAAAATATCTTTCCTCCTCACCTTCGCTGACTGACTTTTGGTCATCTATCAAAAGCTCTGTCTTACTCATGCCCAATACAAATTGTAGCAGAATATTTACCTTTATAGCCGCTTCGTCAACATTGTTTTCAATTAATTTTTGTATCCCTATTTTTTTTAATTCTTGTATGTTCAAATATTCCTCCTGATTTAATAACATATTTGCTAATACATTTTTAAACAGCTTAGTGCTTTTATAAAGTACTAATTATTTATACAAAACAAAAACCCCACATTAGCCGTAAGATGAATGAAATTTTAAGAGCCTGCTTTCACAGGTGGGTGTCTTGTTGAATGCTTCTGGGTTTCTTACATAAATGCAAGCCTACACGCCACATCCAAAGGCGGACTCCCTTTAATCTATTGTTGGTTCTAAAATTCCAGTCTACACGCACTACGCAGGGATTTTTATTTTGTTTTTTAATTATCTTTAATGTACTTATATATTATCACATCAAATTTATTTTTTCAATACTATTTTCATGATTTTTTTGTGAAAATATTGTTAAGTTGCTACTCATATCTTATTAGCTATAAGTAGCTCCACCTGTGAACTGTAACATTGTTGATTCATGTAACTATTTTACAATATATATTTACATCACATTAGCTTGAATACACAACCTCACCATATTCCGAAATGCTCTCTAAGAAGCCGCTAGGGTCTTCTTCATCAATTATCAGTACCGGCTCTATATCTACTGAAACATCTCTGCGTAATTTGCACAACTTAGTCATATCCTCTAGAATGTCCTTAGATATACTACTCCTTGGAACAACAACAGCTACGTCAATGTCGCTATCCTCTCTGTAATCTCCTCTTGCATAAGAGCCATACAAAATAATTTTGTTGACTTTCATGTTTTTTACAACAATATCCGCATATTCTTTAACTAATTTTAGAGCTTTTGCTTTGTCCATAACATCATCTCCTCTGTTTTTTCTATTATTTCTTTGCATTTTTTCTCAATTACTTGGTTGCACATAAAACCTACATATTAATACAAAACCATTATACCACATGCGCTGGAAATAAAACAAGTAGGAAACTGACATTTTTCCATGTATGTTGACCAATTGTAATATTTCTGCAATATTCTTCGCTGTCCCTAAAACGAAATTTTTACCCAATGAAAAAGCGACACGAGGTCGCTTTTTTGGTTTACCTGTAAATTATCTACTTTTTCTATCAGCTTACAGACCTACTTTATATAAGTCGAGTAGAAATAGACATTACTGTCTAAAACCCTCACAGAACCGTACTTGCGCTACTAACGCATACGGCTCT
>CALXSA010000003.1 GCA_944390995.1 uncultured Clostridia bacterium | reverse complement strand
TATTAAAAACAATGGACTGTGGAATTTCGCATAACCCAATTTCAAATTTAAGACTTGGCTGCAAAATTGCAGACACTACAAAATATTTGCAAAACGGACTAAACGTAGCACTCGGCACAGATGGACAAGGTTCGGGGAACAATCTTGATATGTTTGAGACTATGAAAATTGCAGGCTTAATTCAGGGCGGAATACACGAAAATGAAGAAAGAATATCAGCAAAAGATGTTATAAAAATGGCAACGATAAATGGAGCAAAATTGTTGGAGCTAGATGATAAAATCGGAAGTGTAGAAGTAGGAAAAGAGGCTGACATTATTCTTGTGAATGTAGAAGAAAAATTAGATAATATAAAACTTCTGCCTAACAATGATATAATTTCAAATTTAGTATATAACACAAATGGAAATAGTGTAGATACAACGATTGTAAATGGTAATGTGCTTATGGAAAACAGAAAAATTCTAACATTAGATGCCCAAAACATAATAAATAAATTCAAAAATACAAACAAAGCAAGATAATTTAACACAGCGTAAACAGAAACATATAAGTACAACATACGTTTTTAATTCGTTTTATCTAACGGTTACCTTTGCTATCATATATTTGTAAAAATTTATTCGAAGGGGTGAAATATGAAAAAAGCAAGGGTAATAAAAATCGGAAAAAATATCCAGGCAATAAGGAAAAGCCATGGATACACACAAGAAAAATTAGCTGAAGCGATTGAGTGTTCACCTAGGTATATAGGAGACATAGAGCAAGACAGGTCTAAGCCATCATATGAAGTGTTGGTTAAAATATGTAATTTGTTTGGTATTGGTTTGGATGAAATATTTAGTACGTATTTAGATGTTAAGGGCAAGAGAGAAATAAATAGTGCCTTATTTGGGTTTGACCAGCTAAAGCCTAATAACCAAGAGACAATAATTCATATGATTGAGTATTTTAACAAAAGCAATGTTTCATAAATATTGCATTGTGGAACAAAAACAATACAAGAGCAGGGACAGCCTTGCTCTTGTTTGCATGAAAACTGTTTTTGGGGACGCAAATAAGATGTGCACCTAAACTGCAAGCCAAATAAAAACAAGAAACTTGTCAAAAAAGGACAAAGTAGTATAGAAAAAAATATTATTATGTGATAAAATAAAGCTCGAGGGAAAGAGACCTGTCCCCAAAACGAAAAATTTTTCGCTGTGAGACCTGTCCCTAAAACGAAAAAAGGAGAACGAGATGTATTTAAAAAGATTGGAATTACAGGGCTTTAAGTCCTTTGCAGATAAGACAGTGCTAGAATTTAAAAGCGGTATTACGTCAGTTATTGGACCAAATGGGTCGGGTAAGAGTAATATTTCAGATGCTATAAGATGGGTACTTGGTGAGCAAAGTATGAAGTCTCTTAGAGGCTCGAAGTCAGAGGATATAATTTTTGCTGGAACTCAAGCGAGAAAGTCGCTTGGGTTTGCTGAGGTGTCAATGGTTATTGATAATTCTGATGGAAAGCTACCTATAGAATATACTGAGGTTACAGTTACCAGAAAAATTTACAGGAGTGGTGAGACGGGCTACTATATTAACAAAGTTCCTTGCAGGCTAAAGGATGTGCTAGAGCTTTTTATGGATACTGGCATTGGAAAAGATGGTTACAGTATTATTGGGCAAGGCAAGATTGATGAGATTTTGAGTAACAAGTCTGAGGATAGAAGAAAAATTTTTGAGGAGGCTGCTGGAATTGTAAAATACAGAACGAGAAAGGCGGAGTCTGAGAAAAAGTTAGAGCAAACTAAATTGAATCTGCTAAGGATTAATGATATTTTGGCTGAGATAGAGGCTAATATAGAACCACTTAAGGCTCAATCAGACAAGGCGAGAAAGTACTTAGATTTACGCGAAGAATTAAAAAATATTGAGGTTGGTTTGTTTCTACACAACATATCTGACTACAAGGAAAAGCTAGAAAAAATTGTGGAAGATATTAATATTGTAGAGGGACAAAACGAAGGCGAAAATGAGAGAATGCAAAGATTGCAAGAGTCAAAGGAACAGCTAAAAAGTGAGATAGACGAGATTACTCTCAAAATTGAAGAAATGCAGAATATAGGTTTTGAGAGCACAAACAAGATTGAGAAAATAAATTCAGAAATTGGCATTTCAAAGGAGAGAATACAGAATAACAAGGCTAATAAAGAAAGATTGGAAAAAGAAATTGAGGAAGTTAAGGAAAGAATAGAAGATTTAGAGGAAGAAGAAAAGCAGAAATTAGAAAAGAAAGAAAATCTATTTTCAAACAGAGAAAAATTCCAAAAAGAGTTAGAGGAAAAGGAAAAAGAGCTAGAAGAATTGACGAAAAAGCTCTCAGCTAAAGAGCTCGAGATTGAAGGAAAAAAAGAGCAAATCGAAAAAAATACGGACCAAAAATATGAAATCGTTTCAGAGATTAGTGCTTTAGATACAAATTATGAGAATATAGAGAAAAGGAAGAAAACGGCGAATAGTGAAGTTCAGAGTTTAACATTAGAAATTGATAGTGCAAGAGATGAAAAGCAAGAGAAGTCAAAGGCTTTTTATGACATTGAGTACAAGAAAAACGAAATGGTAAAGAAATTAGAGGAAAAGCAGAGCAAAAAGAATGAAAGCATGGCTAAAATAAAGGAGTTTGACACTGCTTTAAATGAGCTTACATATGAAAGCAGAATGAAGGACTCAAGGCTAAAGTTTTTAATAGAAACTGAAAAAGAAAAAGAGGGATACATTAGGAGTGTTAAGTCTATACTTACAGATTGTGAGAAAGACAGTAATCTAAATAAGGGTATGAATGGAGTTCTTGCAAACTTGATTTCTGTTGACAAAAAGTATGAGACTGCTATTGAAATGTGCCTAGGACAAGCATTGCAGAACATTGTTACAGATACGGAAGAAGATGCCAAAAAGCTGGTAGAGCATTTAAGAAACCATAAATTAGGTAGGGCATCATTTTTGCCAGTATCTTCAATTAGAGGTAAAAAACTAGATAGAATTATAAAAAACAGCACAGAAGGTGTAATTGGGGTTGCATCAGATTTAGTAAAGTGTGATAAAAAATATGAGCAGATTGTTCTTAATTTGCTAGGCAGAACTTTAATTGTAGAAAATATGGACACAGCAATTCAAATGGCAAAACTTAATTCGTATTCTTTCAGAATTGTTACCTTAGATGGCGACATTATAAGCAATACTGGCGCGATTACAGGTGGTTCTGTACAAACAAAAACTGTGAATATTCTAGGAAGAAGTAGAGAAATAGAAGACTTAGAGAAAAGTTTAAAAGAAATAAATTCAAAAATTGAAAAGACTTCAAAAGAAAAGGCTGAATATTCTGAATCAGTTGCAGATGTTATAGAAGAAGTTACAAGACTAGAAAAAGAGCTTCAGGACATCGAGATTGAATATGCAGCAGAAGAACAAAAAATTATTAGCATGGATGAAGGAATTGCTAAACTTGAAGCCAGAAGGGATAAGCTAAAACAAGAGATAGAAGACTTAGAAAAGCAAAGAATTGACAATCAAACAGAAAAGGAACAAAAACAAGAGCAGATTAATAGCTTAACCGAGCAGATAGAGAACCTAAGCAAAATTGTTGAGGAGTTTGCAATAAACAATAAAGACAATCAAAAATATATAGATGACCTCAATTTTGACATAACTAATTTGAAAATATCTGTATCATCTTTTGACGAGAGTGGAAGCTCAATTGATGAGTTGGTTGAGAGAATTAAGCAAGACATAGAAGCGAATAATAAGAGCATCCAGAACAAACAAGAAAATATGCAAGAAATTCAAGAAGAAAATATCTCGCTAGAGCAAAAAATAACTGAGCTAGAAACTGAAATCGCGAAAATAAAGGCAGAAGTGGAAAATAGCTCTGGAACAGTAGAAAAGCTAAAAAATGATAGACTTGCAAAAAGCGAAAACTTGAAAACAGCAGAGGAAAAAATAAATGAGGAATTTAATGTTATTGAAGACTTAAAAGCACAACTTGTAAAGCTGGATGTGCGTAAAACCAAACTGGAGCAAGACTTGGAGCAGGTTGTAAACAATTTATGGATAGAATATGAACTAACGCCAAACAATGCAGAAGGTTTTGCAAAACCACAAAACGTACAAAAAGCAGCAAGAGATGTAAACCAACTACGCACACAGATAAAAGAACTTGGCAGCATAAATGTGGACTCAATAGAGGAATACAAAAAGACAAAAGAGAGATACGACTTCATGTGTGAGCAAAGGCTGGACTTAGAAAATACCGGCGCAAAGCTTAGAAAAATCATTTCAGACATGACGCAAACCATGAAAGAGCAATTTATAGAAAAGTTCAAACTAATAAATAAGAACTTTAATGAAGTGTTTGTAGAATTATTCGGTGGAGGAAAGGCAGAGCTAAAACTAGAAGACGAGGAAAACGTGTTAGAATGTGGAATAGACATACAAGTACAACCAACTGGAAAAAAACTACAAAACATGATGCTTTTATCTGGTGGAGAAAAGGCATTTACAGCAATAGCACTTCTCTTTGCAATACTAAAAATAAACCCAGCACCATTCTGCGTACTAGATGAAATTGAAGCTGCACTAGATGATGTGAATGTATACAGATTTGCAGAATATCTAAAGAAATTTAGCAAGGAAACTCAATTCCTAGTAATAACGCATAGAAAAGGAACAATGGAAGCAGCAGACACGGTGTATGGAGTTACGATGGAGGAGAATGGAGTTAGTAAGTTGTTGTCAATGAAACTAGGCTGAATGTTTGGAAAAGAATTGCTTTTTGGCTAGGCAAACGAGCAAGAAAGCCGCAGGCGTGCTTTTTGCCACGCCAAAGGACTTTCGTAGCGAAGTTTAACAACGCCAAAAACAATTCTTTTTCAAACGAAATAGTCATAAATTAAAAGACTGTCGCATATACATATTAATAAACCGAAAAACAAAGGAGAGTTGATGTATATGTGGCAGTCTTTTAATATTAATGAAGTCGCAAGAAAACTTAGGACAAACATAGGACAAGGCTTAAGCAAGGAAGAAGCGGAAAATAGGCATAATAAGCATGGCCCCAATAAGTTGGATGAACAAAAGAAGGAAAGTCTTTTAATAAGATTTATAAAACAATTCAAGGACTTTATGATAATTATTTTGCTGATAGCAGCAGTTGTCTCCGCAGGAATTTCATTTGTGCAAGGAGAAAATGATTACATAGACTCCATTATAATTGTAACAATAGTTGTACTGAATGCGATTATGGGACTGGTGCAAGAGACAAAAGCGGAAAAATCATTAGAGGCATTAAAAGATATGTCTGCACCTGTGGCTAGAGTAAGGAGAAATGGTAGAATAGCTACAATTAAAGGGACAGAAGTGGTTCCTGGAGACATTGTTTTGCTAGAAGCGGGAAATTTTGTTCCGGCAGATTGCAGACTAATTAATAGCTACAACCTGAAAATCGAGGAGTCAAGCCTGACAGGCGAAACAGTTCCTGTAACCAAAGATGCCGACGTATTACTTGATGAAAAAACAGCGCTAGGAGATACGCTAAATATGGCATTTGCAGGCACAATAGTGGTTAATGGACATGCTGAGGCGATAGTCACTGACATTGGAATGAGTACAAAAGTAGGACAAATTGCAAAAATGATTATAACCAACGAATCTCCGGAAACACCAATACAGAAAAAACTGGGAGAAGTTGGAAAAACTCTTGGAATGGGCTGTTTAGCAATTTGTGCAGTAATTTTTGTTATAGGACTTCTGAAGAAAATAGAGCCAATCGAAATGTTCATGACTTCAGTGGGACTTGCAGTAGCGGCAATTCCAGAAGGCCTTCCTGCAATAGTAACTATTATGCTTTCAATTGGTGTTACAAGAATGGCAAGGAAAAACACAATTATTAGAAAACTGCCAGCAGTCGAAACATTAGGAAGCAGTAGCGTTATTTGTTCGGATAAGACGGGAACGCTAACACAAAATAAAATGAAAGTAACGAAAGTAATGGATGTTAAAGGAGAAAGCCTAAACTTTCAAAAAGACCTGATACTAGAGCTTGGAGCAATGTGTACTGATGTTGAAGAAGATGTGGGAGAGCCAACAGAACTTGCTATTGTCAATGCGGCGAAAGAGCAAGGAAAATTCAAACAAATGCTGTATCAAAAATATGAAAGAATAAATGATATATCATTTGATTCTGAAAGAAAAATGATGAGCACAATACATAGAATAATTGAGCGTAGTGATATTGAGAAGCTTTTAAATAATACAGGAGATAAATTCCTAGTAATTACAAAAGGAGCACCAGATGTGCTGCTAAAGCGATGCAATAAGTATTTTTTAAACGGAGAACAACATATTTTAGATAATTCTGCTATTCAAAAAATTGAAAAGATAAATGACAAAATGGCAGAAAAAGCATTAAGAGTAATAGCGGTAGCATATGCGGGCATGCCAAGGCTTCCAACGAACATAAATAGCGAAAGCATAGAAAATAATTTGACTTTTCTTGGGCTAATAGGAATGATTGACCCACCAAGAGAAGGAGTAAAGGAAGCTGTATTAACATGTAGGAGAGCAGGAATAAAAACTGTTATGATAACAGGAGACCATGTCGCTACTGCAAAGGCAATAGCAAGTGATTTGGGAATTTTAAAAGGTAATGACTTAGCCATTACAGGAAAGGAGTTAGACGAGATTCCAGAAAAGGAATTAGAAAGAAATATTTCTAAATATTCGGTGTTTGCAAGAGTATCGCCTGAGCACAAAGTAAAGATAGTAAATGCGTTCCAAAAAACAGGAGCAGTAGTTGCCATGACAGGAGATGGTGTGAATGATGCGCCGGCATTAAAAAAAGCAGACATAGGAGTAGCAATGGGCAAAAGTGGTACAGATGTGGCAAAAAACGCATCTGACATGATATTAACAGACGATAATTTCGTAACAATTGTTGAAGCAGTAAAACAGGGTAGAAATATTTTTGAAAATATAAAAAAGGCTGTACACTTTCTAATAGCCACAAATATAGGCGAGATTGTAGTAATATTTTTAGGACTCTTACTAGGAGTAAAAGCACCACTTCTAGCAATTCAACTCTTATGGATAAACCTAGTTACAGACTCGCTACCTGCTATAGCAATTGGACTAGAACAGCCAGACAAAGACATAATGAGCAAAAAACCGCGAAATAGCAAAAAAGGAATTTTTGCAGACGGACTGTGGGGCAAAATATTTGTCGAAGGAACAATGCTGGGCTTGCTAACACTTGTTGCATTTAGCATAGGAAATAATATGTATGGTCTAGAAGTAGGCAGAAGCATGGCATTTGTAGCATTGGGAATGCTTGAATTAGTACATAGCTTTAATGTAAAAAGCGACGAATCAATATTTAAAGTGGGACTTTTTGAAAATAGATACCTAGTTGGGGCATTTGTACTAGGAGCGTTGCTGCAAGTAATTGTAGTCATGGTACCGGCATTTGCAACAGTATTCAAACTAGTTCCATTAAACGGAGCACAATGGCTTATTACAATAGGAATTTCAATCTTGCCAATTATTATAATGGAAGCACAAAAGAAACTCAATGAAGCAAAATTTGGAATAAAAAGCAATTTTTCACAATTGTCAATAGCTCAAAAAACGAGAAAAAGCGAGGAAAACTGAGAAAAAGTGAGAAAACCATGCAATATTTTAATTTTTAATATCGAGAAAATGGCTGAAAAATGGCAGAAATACGAAAAAATAGAATATATAATTTGAAATTGAATAAAATATATAGTATAATTAACTTTGTCACGTCAAAAAAAGGAGTGTGAATTTATATTTTAAACAGGAAAATTAAATACTACACAAAAGAAATGTTTAGACTTATAAATTTAGTAGCAATTGCACTGTTTATAATAATGGGAATTATACTATTCAAATTCGATTTAGTGTGTGAAGTAAAAATAGCAGGAGAAACTGTTGGATATGTAGCAGATAGAGCAGAATTTGAGCAAAAGGTAGACAATATATTAAATAAAGAAGAAGAATCAAAATTATTCACGGTAATCGACAATATGCCGGAATATACTCTTAAATTAACTGATAAGTCAGAAGAAACAAATGAAGACGTTATATTAGCTCAACTTGAAGACGAGGCTGTAACAACCTATAAATTATATGCCGTGACAGTGGATGGAAAAGAAAAAACCGTCCTAGCAAGCTTAGAAGAAGCTGAAAAAATAGTTGACGAAATGACAGAAAAATATGAAGATGATATAGAATTAGACATAGGTATAGCAGATGTAATAACAACAGACAAGCAAGATGCAAGTACAGTAAAAGTTGCTACAGCTGATGTAAACAAAGTTATAAAAACAGCTGTAGAGAAGAAGGAAGAAGAAGAAGCGAAACAAAGAGAAATTGAATCTCATACTGTACAAGGTGTATATTTAGAAGCAACGCCAGTTTCTGGTATAATCACATCCAGGTTTGGTAACAGAGAAAGTATAAGGTCATATGGACATACAGGACTAGACATCGCAGCACCAGCCGGAACACCAATCAAAGCTGCCGCAGACGGTACAGTAACATTTTCTGGATATAGTGGAGGCTATGGTTACGTGGTAAAAATGAATAACGGAAATGGCGTACAAACAATCTATGGACACTGTAGTAAATTATACGTATCTGCTGGAGAAAAAGTTGAAGCTGGAGAAGTAATTGCAGCAGTAGGCTCAACGGGTAACTCGACAGGTAACCACTTACACTTTGAGGTAAGGGTAAATGGCGAAGAAGTAAACCCACAAAATTATATATATAACTAAAAAAATTTCCGCTAGTGCTAAGCGCCAAGCGGAAATTTTTGTCGGTTAGCCGCTGGGACACTCAATTTTGTCCAAGAATTTGGACGCTGGGGATACACCTTTTTGTCCAAGAACTTGGCCCCAACGTAAAAAAAGCTGTTTTTTTCCTCCGTACCCAAAAACAGCTCAAGATGAAAATTTCAAAATACAATTGACTTTGCACGCTAGAAGTTATAAAATATAAGTCATGAAAAGTATTGTTATTAAAGCAAAGTATAATTAAGTGTTCTAATAGCAAATAAACAAAATATATTATATAAAAACACAATAATTGGAGGAAACATTATGATAATTTTACTAGATGCAATGGGTGGAGATAATGCGCCAGATGCGAATATTAAAGGTGCGGTAACAGCAATTAGTCAAATAAAAGCGAAAGTAGTTTTAATAGGGAAAGAGGAAGTAATAAAAGCGCGTATAAAAGAGTTGTATGGAAAAGACGATATAAACGACATTTCACCTAGACTAAGCATTAAAAACGCCACAGAAACGATTGAAATGGAGGACATACCAACACAAGCAATAAAACACAAAAAAGACTCATCTATGGTAGTGGGCTTTAACATGCTAAAGTCAGGAGAAGGAGACGTGTTTATATCAGCTGGAAATTCTGGAGCGCTTCTTACTGGAGCAACTCTCTTAGTAGGAAGAATAAAAGGAATAGACAGACCAGCTTTAGCAGGAATTTTGCCGGCATATAAAAGTAGATTGTTACTCATGGACTGTGGTTCAAATACAAACTGCAAGCCAATCAACTTATTACAATTTGCACAAATGGCTAGCATATACTTGAAAAACACTTTTGGAATGGAAGCGCCTGCTGTAGGTTTGCTAAACATTGGAACTGAAGAAACAAAAGGAAATGAGCTTACAAAAGAGTCATACCAATTATTAAAAGAAAAGTCAAAAGAGCTTGGCATAAACTTTATTGGAAATGTAGAAGGTAGAGACGCTTTTTCGGGAGAAATTGATGTTGTAGTAACAGATGGTTTTACTGGAAATGTATTTTTGAAATCAATAGAAGGGTTAGGAAAATTTGTTAAGAAAAGCCTAACAGAAAGCTTAACTCACAATTTACTTGCGAAAATAGCAGCACTTCCAAGTTTGCCTGCAATAAAGAGGTTCTCGAAAACAGTGGACTATAAAGAATATGGTGGAGCGCTATTTTTAGGCGTAAAAAAGCCAGTTGTAAAAGCACATGGAAGCAGTGACGAGAAATTGTTTGAATTCACTATAAAGCAAGCTGAACAATTTGTGGAAAACAAGGCTGTAGACAAGATGATAGAGGCTTTTGAGGGGCAAAAGAAAGAAGAAACACTGACTACATAGTACAAAAAATAAAAAAAGTACAGAAATATATTGACAATTAAATTAATATGTATTATTGTTAGATAGAACAAATTTATGAATGATATAAGGAGGTGAACTTATATAATGAGTTCAGAAGAAGTTTTTGAAAGAGTAAAAGGAATAATAGTTGAGCAACTAGGTGTAGCTGATACAGCAGTTACAATGGAAGCATCATTTATAGATGACTTAGGAGCAGATTCTCTAGATATAGTAGAATTAATAATGGCTCTAGAAGAAGAATTCGAAATTGAAATTCCAGACGCAGATGCAGAAAAGGTTGTTTCAGTACAAGATGTTGTAGATTATATAAAAGACCATATAGCATAAGAAAAAAAGCAGAGTAATCAAGGAAGATTGCTTTGTTTTTTTTCTTTTTTGAGATGTGTCCCCAAAACGAAAAAAATTTCGCTGCGAGACCTGTCCCCAAAACGAAAATCTTTTACAAAAGCTCTTTTATTTTACAAAAAAAAGGTGTATAATATTAATACATTTTAGATTATACGGCTAATTTAAAGCAGGAGGAATAGAAGAAATGAATTTCGAGAAATTAGAAAAAAGTATAGGGTATACTTTTAAGAATAAAGAGCTTTTGAAAAAGGCGCTAACCCATACATCATATGCATATGAGCATAAGGTAGAAAGCAATGAAAAGCTAGAATTTCTGGGAGATAGCATTTTAGAGTATGTGTCTAGTAAGTACATTTATTGTAACTATAATAAGCTTAGAGAGGGTGAAATGACTAAAGTTAGGGCCGAGGTTGTGTGTGAAGCGAGCTTATATAATGTGGCTCAAAGGCATAATTTTAGTGATTTCATTTTAATTGGAAAAAGTGAAGCAAATAGCGGTGGAAAAAACAAACCAGCAATTTTGGCAGACAGTATTGAGGCTACAATTGCAGCTATGTACTTTGATGGAGGGCTAGAACCGGCAGAAGAATTTATAATAAATAATTTAAAGGAAGCCATTGAGAATTCTACAAAACATGTTGGAATGAAGGACTTTAAAACAGTTTTGCAGGAGAAATTACAAGAAAATGGAGACGTGAAAATAAAATACTCAGTAATAAAAGAAACCGGGCCAGACCATGACAAGACTTTTACAGTTAAGGTTGAAGTGAATGGAAGGGAGCTTGCGATAGGAGAAGGAAAAACCAAAAAGCATGCCGAAATGGAGGCGGCAAGAAAAGCACTAGAACAAGGAAAGAAAAATTCGAATTAGGGGACATTCTTAAATTCGAAGAAAGTTCAAAGGTGAAAGGAGCGTGACAGAGTGAAAAAAGAATACATTATACCAATTTTTGTTCCGCATTTGGGTTGTCCAAATAATTGCATATTCTGCAATCAAAAGCGCATAAGTGGACAAACCAAAATGGTTACAGCAAAAGATGTTAAGGAGACAATTGAATATTATTTAAAGAACTTTAGAGATAACAATAAGTATGTAGAGGTTGCATTCTTTGGAGGCAGTTTTACTGCAATAGATGTAAATAAGCAAATTGAGCTTTTGGAAGCAGTGCAAGAGTATATTAGCAATAAAAAGGTTAATAGCATAAGAATTTCTACAAGACCGGACTGCATAGATAAAGAAATTCTGAAAAGAATGAAAAAATATCATGTGAAGACAATTGAACTTGGTGTACAGTCTACGAACAACTATATTCTAAATAGATGCAAGAGAGGGCATACGGGCGAAGATGTAAAAAAAGCATCTAAGCTAATAAGAATGCATGGCTTTGTTTTGGGCCATCAGATGATGATAGGTCTTCCGGAAAGTACTAAACAAGATGAAATAAATACTGCAAAGGAACTTATAAAACTAAAACCTAAAATAGTTAGAATTTATCCTGTGCTTGTAATTAAAGACACAGAACTTGCCGACGAATACGAGAGAGGCGAGTACACACCACTTACAGTTGGACAAGCAGTGGAAAGGTGCAAAGATATTGTAGATTTATTTAACAGAAATAAAATTAATGTAATAAGAATAGGTCTGCAAAATACGGAAGAAATTACAGACCCAAATGCAAAAGACAGCAGTGTTGTTGCAGGTCCTTATCACCCAGCGTTTAGGCAGCTTGTGGAAGCTAGCATGTGGTATGATAGCATTGTTGGCGAAATAAAGAAAGTTAATGCAAAAGTAAAAAAAGTTAAAATTATTGCAAATGAGCTGAATGTAAACAATATTATAGGACATAAAAAGGAAAACATAATAAAATTAAAAGATACATACGATGTTGATGTTACAATCGAGAGGAATGACAAAATAAAACCAGGAAAATTCAAAATGGAAATTTTGGAATCATATGAATAAAAGTTTGAATATATGTAGCAACAGAAGAATATTGCATTTTGATGGCTTAGATGACAAAAATAATTTATGTATAAATTGCCTACTATTAGAAATAATAACAATAGTAGGTGTTTTTGTATGAAAAAATTAACGAGAAATCAAATTCTAATTAAAAAATATGTGAAGGAAATTATTGAAATATTAATAGGTTGTTTATTTATGGCAGCCGGTACATCGCTATTTCTGTTACCTAATCAGTTATCATCTGGAGGTTTTGCTGGTATCTCAACAATTATTTACTATTTATTTGGCATGCCACTAGGAACAACAATGTTAATTTTAAATATCCCGCTTTTCATACTAACATTTATTAGAGTGGGAAAAGAAACAGCCGTAAAAGGAATTGTAGGAACAATAGCCCTATCTGTATTTATTGATGTTTTGGAGAAATTTAATCCCTTAACAGAAGATAGGCTGCTTGCGTGTATATATGGTGGAATTTTAGTTGGACTAGGTACAGCAATAGTCTTAAAGGCAAATGCTTCTACAGGAGGTACGGACTTACTTTCATATATAGTTCGCTCGTTTAAGCCACATTACAGGGCGAGTAACTTAATAGTTATCATAGATACAGCGATAGTCTTGCTAAATGTAATATTCTTCAAAGAGGTAGAAATTGGTTTGTACTCAGCAATTGCAATTTATTTGAGCGGAAAAATGATAGATGTTATCTTTGAAGGAATTTATTTTACAAAAACAATGTTTATTGTATCTAACAAGTATAAGGAAATAGCACAAGAAATAGGGAGAAAACTAGACAGAGGAAGTACAGCGATTTATGCAAAAGGAATGTACACACGTGAAAAGAAAATGATGCTTTGGTGT
Organism: uncultured Clostridia bacterium; assembly: GCA_944390995.1. Next base: position 35,606 of record CALXSA010000003.1, on the reverse strand, counting down.
GTTGCGTCTAGAGGAGAAGTGGCCAAAATAAAACAAATTGCACAGGAGATAGACCCAAGAGCGTTTATTGTGATTTCAAGTGCAAGAGAGGCATGGGGAAAAGGGTTCAAGTAAAAAACAAAATTGTACCAAAATGTTTAAAGAATTAAATAATTATGATATAATGGAGGTGATACTTGTCCAGATGAATTATATATAATAGTGAGAAGAAATGGGTACGGAGGAAATAGAAATGCAAGAACAAAAATACATACTAGAAAATGCTACATCATTTGAGCCAAAGCACATTTTTGAATGCGGACAATGTTTTAGATGGGATGAGCAGCCAGATGGCAGCTATACAGGAATAGTAAAAGATAATGTAATAAATGTGAAAAAAGTGGATAACTCTATTGTTTTTAAGAGCTTAGGTGCAGATAATTTGGAAAAGCTAGCCACAGACTATTTTGACTTAAATAGAGATTATGAAGAAATAAAAGACACGCTATCAAAAATAGATGAATATTTGGCAAATAGTATAAAATATGGAAGCGGAATAAGAATTCTAAACCAAGACTTGTGGGAGACAATCATTTCCTTTATAATTTCTGCAAACAACAATATTCCAAGAATTAAAGGAATAATAAATAGAATCTCACAAAAATACGGAAATGAAATAAACTGGGAAGGTAGGAGCTACTACACATTCCCAACACCAGAAAACTTAGCAAAGGCAACTGTGGAAGACTTAAGAGGCTTGGGGCTAGGTTTTAGAGATGTGCGTGTGTATGAGACAACTCACAAAATATTAGAAAAACAAGTTGACCTAGAGAAAATGCATGAGGAAAAAGATACGCAGAAAGTAAGAGATGAGCTTTTAAGCTTATCTGGTGTTGGTCCAAAAGTTGCTGATTGTATACTACTATTTTCAACACTAAAAAGGTTTGATGTTTTTCCAATTGACGTATGGGTAAGGCGTGTAATGAATGAATTGTACATAAAAAACGAAGATGAAACAAAGGTAAATAAGAAAGAAATAGAGAGGCTTGCAAAGGAAAAGTATGGTAATTTAGAGGGCCTAGCCCAGCAGTATTTATTTTACTGGAAAAGAGACACAGCATAGTAGGTTATATACAAAAGTATTAAATTGCTTTCAAAAATCATGTTTTGCATATTTACAAATTATGTAAAACATGATATAAAATATAGTGTGCAAGGAGGTGTCATAAAAATGCGACCATTAAAAAAAATAAATATAATTGAAACAAAAGAAGAAGAACATATTACAACAACAGAAAATAAGAGAAAAAAAATAGTATACATATGTAAAAAAGAATACATGAGAGAAAATACAGCTAGAGATATTATAGAAAAATTAAAACAAGCGGAGAAAGAAATTGATAGAGGAGAGGGTATCAGTTCAGACGAAGCATTTAAGGAGTTGAGGCAAGAATTTGGGTACTGATTTATACAAAGTAATTATAACACCAACAGCATATAAAGAAATAAGAAGAATATATGAATATATATCGGAAGACTTATATGCTGAAGATGGAGCAAAAAGATTAATGAGAAAGGTAGAAGAAAAAGTTCAAAGTTTAAAGTATGCACCGAAGATTTATACAAGTATTGAGAAAGTTGATGAACTGAAAAGGCAATATAGAAGAATAACTATAGACAATTACATTATACTCTATACTATAGCCGAGGAGATAAATACAGTGTATGTTGCACATATGTATTATGGCGGTAGACACTATTTAGAAAATCATTTATTATAAATTCAATTCAAATATGGTTCGTTCAAATAAAAATTCCAACCAACAACCAATTGACACTAATTTAATAAATTTATATAATATAGGTACAATAAAGACCTCTTTTTAGCGATGCAAAAAAGGTGTAATAAAGCGAAAGGAAGCGGAAAATGAGCCTACGAATTATTTATGGTAAATCAGGAACGGGAAAAAGTACATATATTTTTAATGAAATTGCGGACAGAATAAAAAAAGGAGAGGACAAAATCTACATAATTACTCCTGAACAATTTTCTTTTACTGCGGAAAAAAAGCTACTAGATACAATCGAGAGCAGTTCAGTAATATCAGCAGAGGTGCTAACTTTTGCGCGTATGGCTTATAGAGTTTTAAAAGAGACGGGCAGTGCTACTCTTACAAACCTTTCTTCTTCAGGCAAGTCGATGCTTATATACAATATTCTTTCTAAGGAAAAGGATAACCTAAAGTTTATTGGCAAGTCGTCTGAAAATATTGATATGATTGGTACTCAGATAACAGAGTTTAAAAAGCACGGAATTACACCAGAGAACTTAAAAAATGTAATGGAGAGTACAGAGGATAAATATTTAAAAAGCAAATTGAATGATATGTTTAACGTGTATGAAAAATATGCAGAGGAAATATCAAGTAGGTACATAGATGAGAACGACAACTTAACCCTACTTGCAGAGAGGTTAGAGCTAGTGCACGATTTCGAGAACGCAACAATATACATTGATGAGTTTGTTGGCTTTACAATGCAGGAGTATGAAATTATTAAAAAGCTTCTTAGAGTAACAAAAGAGGTAAATATTACAGTTTGCACTAACGATACAGCTTTAAGCGAAAATAAAGATACAGATATTTTCTATTCAAACAAACAAACTTTAGATAGATTGTTTAACTTGGCGAAAAACGAGGGCGTGCAAATTGAAAATAGTGTATTGCTGGAAGCGGAACACAGATTTAAAAATGGAGAATTAAGTCATTTGGAACAGAATATTTATGCATTCCCATACAAAAAATATACTGGTGAAATAGAAAATATAGCGCTATTTTTGGCGAAAAACCAGTATTCAGAAATAGAAGAACTTGCGAAAGAAATAGTTAAATTAGTAAGAGACAAAAACTACAGATACAAAGATATATCAGTAATCACAAAAGATTTAGAGGGGTATTCTAACCTTTGCAAAGTGATATTTGCAAAGTACAACATACCTGTATTTATTGACGAGAAAAAGGACCTAAGCCAAAATGTTTTAGTGCAATATATTTTATCTCTTATTAATATTTTCTCGAAAAACTGGTCTGCAAACAGCGTGCTTGAGTATATAAAAACAGACCTTATAGACGATGTGGACGAGTTTGATATATGGAAGCTTGAAAATTATGTGCTTAGATGGGGAATAAAAGGCTCGAAATGGTATAATGGCGATTGGGTATTTTACGAGGAAACAGAGGAAGAACAGGAGAAAATTTTACATATTAGAGAGAAAATAATTAAGCCATTATTAGATTTCAAAAACGACTTAGCAAGGCACAAGAGCATAGAAAGCATAACTAAAAGGCTATATGAATTTTTAATGGAAAATAACATAAACACAAAAATAGAAGAAAAAATAGTAGAGCTAGAGGATATAGGCGAAATTGAAAAAGCAAAGGAATATGAGACTAGCTATAAAATAATAATAGAGGTATTAGACGATATTGTTTCGGTTTTGGGCGACGAGAAGGTAACATTTGAAAAGTATGCGGAAATTTTGAAAATTGGCTTGGGCAATTCTGGACTAGGAAAAATACCGGGCACGCAGGACGAAGTGACTGTGGGAGATGTGGATAGGTCTAGAAGCCACAAGGTAAAAGCTGTATTTATAATAGGTTTAAATGATGGCATGTTTCCAAATGTGAATAAGAACGAGGGCTTTTTCAATGACCAAGACAGAGAATTGCTAAAACAAAAAGGTGCAGAACTTGCAAAAGGTACTTTGGAGAAATTGTATGATGACAATTTCAACATATACAAGGCATTTTCGACAGCAGAAGAAAAAATATACTTATCATATTCATCATCAGACCTAGAGGGCAAATCACTAAGACCGTCTATTTTAGTAAATAGAGTGAAAAAAATATTTCCAAAACTAGAGGAAAGAAGCGATGTTGTAAAAACGCAAAGTGAGGTAATAACTCAGATGAGCACATTTGAGGAGCTTTTGCAGAAGCTTAGCGAGTTCAGAGATGGAGAAGAAATTGAAGAAGAATGGTTTGCAATTTACAACTATTATGCTAATATCGAGGAATGGAAAGACAAGTTGAAAAACAGCCTTAAAGCACTGAATTACAATATAGAGACGGAAAAAATAGACACTGAAAACATTCAGAAACTATATGGAGATACACTGAAAACTAGCGTATCTAGGCTAGAGCAATATAGGTCATGCCCTTTTTCATATTATTTAAAATATGGGCTAAATCTATCAGAAAGGCAGGAGTTCAAAGTCCAAGCACTAGACACGGGCAGCTTCATGCATGATGTGATAGACAGTTTCTTCGACAAATTGCAAGAAAGAGCTATTAAAGTAAAAGGTTTAGAGCAGGAAGACATAGACAAAATTGTAGACGAAATAATTAATGAAAAGCTGGCTCTAAAGAAAAACTATATTTTCACTAGCATACCAAAATACATAGTACTTGCAAATAGACTTAGAAAAGTTATTAAAAAGTCAATGAAATATATTATAGACAGCTTGAAATATAGCGACTTTGAAGTTATGGGGCATGAGATGGAATTCAAAAATGGCAAGGAATACCCAGCAATACAAATTAGCCTAGATAATGGAAAAAAAGTTGAAGTGACAGGGAAAATAGACAGAATAGACATTGCGAAGACTCCAGAAGGCAACTACATAAGAATAATAGACTATAAATCGTCTGCGAAAGATATTAATTTAAATGAAGTTGTTGCAGGCCTACAAATACAGCTGCTCACATACTTGGATGCGGTTTGTAGCATAGAAGATTTAATACCGGCAGGAGCATTCTACTTTAACCTAATAGACCCTAGCGTAAAAGCGGTAAAGCAGTTAGATGAACAAAAAATAGAAGATGAAATTCGAAAACAGTTTAAGATGAAGGGGCTAATATTAGCAGATATAGACATAGTCAAAAAAATGGACAAAACATTAGAAACAGGCAACTCCAACATTGTACCTGCATATATAAATAAAGACGGAAACCTAGCCAACAGAGCAAGCACGATTACAAGACAGCAGTTTGAAAATTTGCAGAAATATACCAATAAAATAATTAAGCAGATTTCAAATGAGATACTTACTGGCGACATTAGTGTAAAGCCGTATTACAAGCTAAAGCAAGGCAAAACGCCGTGCGAGTACTGCAAGTATAAGTCAATTTGCAATTTCAATACTGGCATTTGCAAGAAAGAGTTTAGGTTTGTTGGGGATGAGGGTAAGGAGCAGATTTTGGAGGAGATTGGCAAATAATTACAAATTGCAGAATAATAGTTTTTATAAAAACATATACCTTGCTTAGAGTATGTAGAAATGTTAAAACCATTATCCTGTAACTTTGTGTGCTTAGCCAAAAAGTTTAAATGTATGGTAATACAAAACTTCTAAAAATGGAGATGAGAAAAGATGAATGATAATGTAATAATAACAAAGGGAGAAGATGGCACGGAAGTGTTGCAGTTTAAGAGATTGCTTGAGTTCCCAAATGTAAAACATTGCTACACATTAAGGACAAATAATGTGAATGTTCAGGCAAGAGAGCAAGTGCCAAACCCTTTGAATCAAAGCTATAAAAAGGTGGCGGAGGTTTTAGGAATAGAGTGCAAAAACATTGTAAAGCCACATCAAACACACACTGACAGAGTGGAAATTGTGAATGACGCTGACGAGACTTTTGACGAAGTAGACGGTGTCATAACTAACAAAAACGGGATACTCTTATGCACAACTTCGGCTGACTGTACTTCACTACTTTTCTACGACAACAATAAAAAAGTAGTGGCAGACGTGCATTCCGGTTGGAGAGGAACATTAAAACAGATTGGAAAAAAGGCTGTAGAAAAAATGGTACAGAAGTATGATTGCGACCCAAGTGATATTATCTGCTGTATCTCGCCTTGTATAAGAAAATGCCATTTTGAAGTAGAGCAAGATGTAATGGAATTATTCAAAAAAGAGTTTAGGCACTTGAAAGAGATTAGCGAAATAATAGAAACTGGAAGAAAAATAGACGGAGTGCAAAAATACAATATTGATACGACTTTAATTAACAGGTTGATGATGAGAGAAGCAGGTTTGCAGGAACAGAATATTATAGATTGTGGAATTTGTACTGTTTGCAATTCAAACGAATTTCATTCTTACAGAGTAGATAAGGAAGCTTCTGGAAGGAACGGCGCTTTTATTGGGCTAGTGTAGATGTGAAAAAAATATAGTAATTTTCTAAACTTTGTGATATACTAATTGTGTGATAATAAGGAGAGTGATTTGAAATGATGCATGAATTTGTTACTTATGCGGATGGAACATTGGTAGTTTCTTCGGATATTCGTAAAAAAGAAAATGGAGACGAATACCTTATTGTTTGTTTTGAAAGGCCGAAAGAGTATGGGTTTGATACTGTAATATTTGAATTACCAAGTTATAATATAGTAAAAAAAGATGGTCATTATACAGATGAGGAGATTGCAATATTTAAAACCGTAGTTGAAAGAGGAGCAGGATATTTCTTTGATGTTGCTAGAAAAGGGGGAATACAAAGTGCCTAACCTTTTTAATTATTTAGGATATACAATATTCTTTTGGGCGAATGAAAATTATGAACCTATACATGTTCATATATGTAAAGGGAGTCCTACTGCAAATGCAACTAAGGTATGGCTTACCAAAGGTGGAGATTGCATTTTAGAAAAGAATAGTAGTAAAATTCCAAAACACGATTTAAACAAATTATTCAAAGCCATACAGTATAATTATTTTTACATTATTTCTGAGTGGAAAAATTTTTATGGTGTAGAAGATGTTAAATTTTATTGTTAATATATAGCATACATTATATTAACGTAAAAAGAGAGAGGAATAAGAAATGTTTCAAAAAATAAAAAAAGGTGACACAATAGGAGTAATTGCTCCATCTTCCAAAATAGAGGAGGACGATTTAGAAGCAATAAATAATTCAGTGCTTTTAATGGAAAGCACTGGCTTTAAAGTGAAGTTTGCAAAAAATGCTTTTAAAAAAACGTTGGGGTATTGTGCAACTCCAATGGAAAAGGCAGAAGATATAAACGAGATGTTTGCAGATAATGAGGTAAAGCTTATTTTTTGCGTTAGTGGCGGGTTTAACTCAAACAGCGTGTTTGAGTATCTAGACTACGAATTAATAAAAAGAAACCCAAAGCCGCTTTGCGGTTTTAGTGATAGCACTTCTTTAGAAAATGCAATATATTCTAGAACAGGAGTGATTACATTTAATGGACCAACTTTTAAAGCTTTGACTTCATGGGCAACACCATATGCATATGAAGAAGTGATAAAAAGGTTTGTTAAAGGAGACATGACACTAGGCCAAGAAGATGACGAGTACATTACAATAAAAGAAGGAGAGGCAGAAGGCATTTTAGTAGGCGGAAACCTAAGCCTAACAAGTGAAATGACATGTGGTAAATATAGCATTGACTACACCGACAAAATATTATTCATAGAGGAATTTTGCCTAGAAACTCCACCAGAGCTTGTATCCAACTATTTATATTATATGAAGCAAAATGGGGTGTTTGACAAGATAAAAGGAATATGGGTCGGAAATTATGATGGAAGCGTTGCGCTAGAAAGAATACTGCTAGATGTATTGGACGATAAGTATAATTTTCCTATAATTAAGTCAAACAACTTTGGACATACAGAGAAAAAAACAGTAATTCCTGTGGGCGGAAAAGCTAGAATTGATACGAAAGATGGGGTTGGGATTTGGTTGACGGAGAATTTCATGGAATAGAGAATAAGAAAGGAATGAAAAAACAAATTGTACCAAAATTGGGAAGAACTAGAAGAATTAATAGAAAATTGCAAAAAATGTAAATTGTGTGAAAATAGGACCAATATAGTTTTTGGAACAGGAAATAAAAATGCAGATATAATGTTAATTGGAGAAGGACCGGGAGCAGACGAGGATAGGCAGGGCATTCCGTTTGTGGGGAGAGCTGGGCAACTTATGAACAAAGCTTTTGAGGGAATTGGCATTGATAGAGACAGTGTATATATTGCCAATATAGTAAAATGCAGGCCACCAGGCAACAGAGTTCCAGAAAATGACGAGGCAGAAGCGTGTCTGAATTATTTAAGAAATCAAGTTATATTGGTGAAACCTAAAATAATTGTGCTACTTGGAAGTACTGCACTCAAGAACATTTGCGGAAAAGACTATGGTATAACAGCCTCAAGAGGAAAATGGATTGAGAAAAAAGGCATATTGTATATGCCAACATGGCACCCAGCAGCACTATTAAGAGATGAGAACAAGAAAATTGAATTTTGGAGAGACCTTAAAGAGGTTGTAAGAAAATACAGAGAGATGGTTGTTTGAAAGATAATGGTTTTAAGATACCCTCGCACTCAAAAGTAAGGTATATGTATATTTTGAGATATTTTGAAGTACCGCGTAGCGACCAAACGAGCCTTGCCAAAGGCGAGTGCGAATTCGAGAAACCTAGCACAATTTAATGGAAATATTCCTTCGTGGCGTTAGCCACTTCAATAAAAATATTTTCATTAAATTTGTGCTTAGATGGTTTCGAACGGTAAGGTACGAAAAATTCGAATAAATATACATATACCTTACTTCAGAATGTGCATTTTATATAAAACCATTATCCTGCAACGTTTAACAACGCCAAAAACAATTATCTTTCAAACAGCAAAAAGGAGGAAAGAAAATGAGCCAAATAAGCAACAAATACTTTACAACAATTGACTATAAACTATTGGACAAAAAAACAGCATACAAAGGAAAAAGAATAGTAGTACAAGAACTACATTTTAAAAACCCAAGAACAGACGAAATACTATACAGAGAGCACGTTTTAGCAGGACATGCAGCAATCATAATGCCAATAATGGAAGATGGCTCACTACTTATGATAAGAGAGCCACGTACTCCAATAGGCAAAACTGTGCTAGCATTTCCAGCAGGAATGATTGAAGAAGGAGAAACACCGGAAGAAGGTGCAATACGTGAGCTTGAGGAGGAGACAGGCTACAGAGCGCAAAGCATTAAGAAAATGAGAGAAGTTTATCCGGCGATAGGGTATTCAAACGAGAAAACTATAATATTTCTAGCGAAGGACTTAGTGAAAACTCATAGGCATTTAGATGAAACAGAGGACATTGAAGTAGTAAAAGTTCCAATGGAGGAAGCAAAATTAATGCTAGACAATAATGAGATAATAACTTCTAGTGAGACTGTGGCTTTATTACATTATTTCATGTACGAAGCAAAGGGTTGACCAAGTATTACAATTTTGGCGGTGTCAAACTTCATTTGAAATATATTCAATGTACACAAAGTACACCTCATATATTTCAAACTCGTTTTCCTTGCCAAAATTTAATTCTTGGTCAACCATAATAAAAAAACGATAAAGGAAGGATAGAAAATGAACGAAGAAATACAGAAATACACAGAATACTGTTTAAACTGCCCTGTAAAGCCTTGCAGTCAAAAGGGGTGTCCGCTCAATAACGATATTCCAGCATTTATTAAGCAAGTGAAGGAAGGAAACACAAAAAAGGCATATGAAATACTCTTAGAAACTACTGTGCTTGGAAGCATCTGTGGAAGAATTTGCCCACATGGAAAGCAATGTCAGGGAAGTTGCGTAAGAGGAATAAAAGGAGAGCCAGTGCAAATTGGAAAAATTGAGGCATATGTATTTGACGAGGCTTTGAACAACAAGTGGTATAAAAATATAGAAAAAAAACAAGAATTAAAAGGAAAAAGAATTGCAGTGGTAGGTGGAGGACCAGCAGGGCTAACTTGTGCGAGCTTTTTAGCAAGAAGTGGAGCAGAGGTGACTATATTTGAAAAATATGACAAGCTTGGTGGAATATTGAGACACGGAATACCAGAATTTAGGCTAGACAGGGAAATTTTAGATAAAACCATAGAAGCAATTTTAAGTTTAGGAATTGAGGTAGAGTACAACAAAGAGCTAGGAAAAAATATAGAATTACAAGAACTAGAGCAAAAATACGATGCCGTTTTTATAGGCTTCGGAGCAAATATACCATCTGAAATGAATATAGAAGGAGAAGAATTAGAAGGCGTATACGGTGGAAATAGCCTACTAGAAAAAGGAATTCACCCATCATATGCAGGAAAGAAAGTTGCAGTTATAGGCGGAGGAAATGTAGCAATGGACTGCGCAAGAACAATAAAAAGACTTGGAGCAGAGAAAGTGTGCGTAATCTACAGGAGAGCTGAAAAGCAAATGCCAGCCGAGCCAAAAGAAGTAGCAGAAGCAAGAGCGGAAGGAATAGAATTCTTATTCCAAAATAACATTGTGAGAATAATTGGGAAAGACAAGGTAGAAAAAGTAGAATGTATAAAAACCGAACTTGTAAAAAAAGAGGGAGAAGCAAGAGAAGTACCAGTAAACATAGAAAATAGCAATTATGAAATAGACATGGACTATGTGGTAATGGCACTAGGCTCAAACCCAGAAAAAGAAGTAGTAAAAAAATTAGGATTGGAATTAGATAAGTGGGGACACATAAAAACAGACGAAAACCGCAGAACCTCTAACCCAAAAGTTTATGCAGGAGGAGACTTAGCGGGAGACAAAGGAACAGTCGCTTGGGCTGCTAGAGCAGGCAGAGACGCAGCCAAAGCAATAAGCCAAATTTCGTTTTAGGGACACATTCAAAAGCCAGACACTAGAGTAACTCTAAAGTCTGGCTTTTAGCATACCGACATATTATTAACAATTTACTTCTTTAACTCAACTGTTGCAGATAGAACAGCACGTATTTTTCTAAAGAATTTAGCAACTACCGAATTGCTAACTACTGCTATATCTGTATTGTTCATTATATTTTCATACTTATTATCCAAATCCATCATCTTATTAATATAAAACTCATTAAAGTCAGAATAATTCTCAGATATGCCCATATAATTTTTATAGTTATACAATTTCACTCTATAATCGTCTATATCAGCTGTTGTAGAAATTTTAGAAAATTGCATATTAAAATATGAAGTATAAATCAAATTTTGTGTTTCAAAATATAATTTTGTTATTTTGCCCTTGCATTGCTCAACCTTTTTTGCGATACGTTGAGCTTTCATTCCCTCTACATCATCACGCAATAGCTTATTATTCAATACAATTGCCTTTTCTTCAATCTCCAAAATTTTATCCAAATTAGATTGTATTTTCAAAAAGTTATCAAGTCCGCACAAATCAGTGAAGCGCTTTTTAAACGTATCAGAGCCATAAAAAGTGCTGTCGTACAAAGCTTGAGGACCAGTAACATAAGCCATTTGATTTACCAAATTACATAGTAATGGGTAATATGAAGGACTATTAGTAGGAAGTGAAATTCCATAATATTTCACAATTTCCTCAGGTGCTTCAATAACTTTCGAAGCCATTAACTGAACGGCACCCTCATTCAAGCCCATTCCACATATTTTCAATTCGCCATAATCACATAAACCAAGTCTAAGTAAGCGACCCTTTTTATCTTTAATTTCTTGCAAATAATGTATAAACTCATGTACTGCAAACTTTTCTAATTGGTCTAGCTTAAGCCCTTGCTTGAAATACATAGATGAATTCTTGTAAAAGTATGTTGCCTCAGCAAAACCATCTGGTATTTCAGCAGTATACATAGGTATACGAGAAAGCGCAATAAACAAATTTTGAAATATGAAGTTCTGCTCAGGAAAAGCCTTGCAAATCTTTTCAGCAATATTTCTAGATATAGTATTTACACTAAGTGTATCTAGTGGGCCAATAACTTTAATTCCATCTTTTCTTAAATCTGATTCAATACTCATAACACGTATTTCTCCTTAGTAACTCATATATCACTATTATACTACAAAAAACGAAAAAGTAATATTACAATAATATTACTTTTTTGTTACAAAAATGTTACAAACTATAATTCATAGCATAAGTAGCTCCACGTGGGACACATATTTTTTACGCGAAAACATGGAGCGGACAAAATATGTGTACCAGCAAGATGGAGCGGACTTTTGTGGTTTAGTTGTATATAGCACTTATTTTACAACAATATTGTAAATCTTATTTTTAACATATATTTCTTTTACAATAGTTTTTCCTTCAAGCTGAGTTTTAATATTGCTATTGTCATGTACTGCTTGTTTTATTTCGTCTTCACTTGCGTCAACGCTAACCTCCACTGTTGCTCTAAGCTTTCCATTTACTTGTACAGGAAGGTTTATTGTATCTTCAACAAGTTTTGTCTCGTCAAATGTTGGCCAAGCTTCATATGTGATTGTGTCATTATGTCCTAGTTTGTTCCACAATTCCTCTGCAATGTGTGGAGCTACTGGGCTTAGCAACTTTACAAAGCCTTCTGCGTATGCTTTTGGCAAAATATCTTCCTTCGTAGCAGCATTTATGAATATCATCATCTGTGAAATTGCAGTGTTAAAGTACATGTTCTCATAATCATTTGTGACCTTCTTAACAGTGTAGTTATATACTTTATCCAAATTTTTATTTTCCTTTTCTTGAACCTTTCCAGATTCAACAAACAATCTCCAAACTCTATCTAAGAATTTCTTAGAGCCGTCTATTCCGTTTGGGTCCCAAGGCTTTGCAGCATCTATTGGCCCCATGAACATTTCGTAAACTCTTAGAGCGTCTGCTCCGTATTCCTTTACCATGTCGTCAGGGTTGATAACATTGCCCTTAGATTTGCTCATCTTTTCACCATTTGAACCAAGTATCATTCCTTGATGGCGAAGCTTAGCAAATGGCTCTTTTACAGGAACCAAGCCTTTATTGTACAAGTAATTATTCCAAAATCTTGAATATAGCAAATGTCCAACTGCATGCTCAGGTCCACCTACGTAAAGGTCAACTGGAAGCCAATGCTTTAATAGCTCCTTGTCTGCAAACTCCTTGTCGTTGTGTGGGTCAATGTATCTTAAGAAATACCAACTTGAACCAGCTGAACCTGGCATTGTGCTTGTCTCGCGCCTTGCAGGTTTTCCTTCAAATGTTGTATTCACCCAATCTGTTGCTTTGTCCAGTGGAGATGCACCAGTCTTAGATGGAGCGTAGTCCTCTAGTTCAGGTAGAACTAATGGCAAATCTTCATCTGCCAAAACATGAATTTCGTCTCCTTCTGTGAAAACTATTGGTATTGGCTCGCCCCAATAACGTTGCCTTGCAAAAATCCATTCACGCAATTTATAGTTTACCTTCTTAGTGCCTATGCCTTTATCCTCAAGCCATGAAATCATTTTGTCAATAGCCTCCTGCTTGCCAAGACCATTTAAGAAATCTGAATTTATATGAACACCATCTCCTGTAAATGGTTCTTTTGTAGTATCTCCACCCTCAAGTACAGGAATAATCTCAATTCCAAACTTGGAAGCAAACTCATAATCTCTCTCGTCATGTGCAGGCACAGCCATAATTGCACCAGTTCCATAGGTTGCCAAAACATAATCAGAAATCCAAATAGGAATTTCCTTACCATTTACTGGGTTAACTGCATATGCGCCAGTAAACACACCAGTTTTTTCCTTGTTCAATTCAGTCCTCTCTAAATCAGACTTAGCAGCAGCCTGAGCCTTATACTCTGCTACAGCAGCCTTGCATTCGGCAGTAGTTATTTGGTCTACCAACTCATGCTCTGGTGAAAGCACACAATATGTTGCACCAAACAATGTATCCGCCCCTGTTGTAAACACAGTAAACACTTTGTCAGTACCAGCAACCTTAAAATTAACCTCTGCACCAACAGACTTGCCAATCCAATTCCTTTGAATCTCCTTAGTAGACTCTGGCCAATCTATTTCATCCAAACCAGACAAAAGAGTTTCAGCATATTCTGGAATATCCATAACCCATTGCTTCATATTCTTACGAACAACAGGGAAACCGCCTCTTTCGCTCTTTCCATTTATAACCTCGTCATTTGAAAGAACACAGCCCAAACCCTCGCACCAGTTCACAGGCATTTCAATTAATTTTGCCAAACCATCATTATACAATTGCTTAAATATCCACTGTGTCCACTTATAAAAACTTGGGTCAGACGTAGAAATCTCCTTGCTCCAATCAAAAGAAAGACCAAGCATTTTAAGCTGCCTCTTGAATGTAGCAATATTTTTTGCCGTAAAACCAGCAGGGTGGTTTCCTGTTTTAATTGCATACTGCTCAGCAGGAAGACCAAATGCATCCCAACCCATAGGGTGAAGCACATTGTAACCTTGCATTCTCCTCATTCTAGACATTATATCTGTTGCAGTATAACCCTCTGGATGTCCAACATGTAGACCCTGTCCAGAAGGATAAGGAAACATATCCAATGCATAATATTTTGGTTTAGAAAAGTCCCATACATTAGTTTTGAAAGTCTCATTCTCATCCCAATATTCTTGCCACTTTTTCTCTACCTCGTTAAAATTGTATGACATATCATCAGTCCTTGTGTAATATATTTAGGTTTTCAGGAAACACCTATAAACCAACAATGACAATACTATATCACAAAATAAGGAAAATTTCCATACATTTACAAAAAATTTCGTTTTAGGGACAGGTCTCTTTGGCGAACTTTTTTTCGTTATGAGACCTGTCCCCAAAACGAAAAAGTGTGATATAATAGGGGAGAAAAAATAAAGGTATTGCGTAAATTAGCTGTTTTATGTTAAAATAAACAAGAAGGTAAGAGAGCAAAGAATTATTTTATGTATAAGGGGAGAAGCAAAATGCATGAAAATATGAAATCTAATAATGAAGATAAGAAGAAGGAACTAGCAAGGAAATATGAGGAACAATATGGTCTAAAAGAGAACATAGCTGAGGGGATAATAGAAAGATACGGAACAATAAGAAGTTTTCTGGAACAATATGGAAATGGAAAAATTGAAAATAAAAGTGAGAATCTAATAGCAAGTAAACTTATAAAAATAAAAAATGTGATTGATATTGACAGAAATGACAACAAGGGATATAGTGAGCTTGCTAAGAAGTTAGTGATACCGATAAGGGGTCAAACATTTATTTATTCTAGTAAGATACTTCAAGCAACAATAAGTACAGTATTAAAAGAAAAATATAGAAATGTAATTGAAAGAATATATGGCTTGACAGAAACAATGAAACCAGAAAAAGTTTCAAGTATTAGTGAAGATATAGGAACAAGCCGTACATACGTATATCAAATCAGGGACAAGGCATTGAGAATATTAAGGACTAACATGTTTAAAGAAGCAGCTATTGTAGATTTTGAGAAAATAAAAGAGGATGCAGAATTAATGGATGATAAAAAGACGCGAATTCCTGAAATTGAAGAAACAATAAATGGTATTAAATATTTAGATATAGATAGTAAAGAAGCTGAAAGATGTTTTGAAGATTTAAGAGACATAATGAAAGATATTAATGAAAGACAGAAAAAATTGAAAGACAAACAAAGTGGAGTAGTGAATAAGAATGTAGATGAACAAAGCATAAAAAAAGGCAACATAAAAATTGCAGATATAGGTTTCTCTACAAGAATTTATAATGTTTTAAACCGAGGAGGAATAAAAACATTAGATGAGTTATTAAATATGACATATACAGAAGTGTTGAATTTAAGGAATATGGGAGATAGGAGTGCGAAAGAGATTGTTCAATATTTAGAAGAAAAAGGGCTAAAATTAAAAGAAGAAAAACAGCAAGAAAGAGCTAAAGAAGATGAGAATGCAACAAGTAAAGGAAATACAGATGAAATGCAGGAACAACATAAGAAAGTGGCAGACAGTATAGCAGAAGCACAAGAGAGAAAAGAAAGAGACAATCCGGCAAACGGACCAAAAGATATGACAGCTGATAACAAAGAAACGGAGAAACAAGCAATAGTGCAGAGAATTTTGGAACTACAGCGAGTTATAAGATGGCAACAAAAAACGATAGATGAATTAAAAAGCAGAGTAGAGGAGTTATAAATGAGTAATAAAGGAATAATTGAGTACAAAGAAAGTTTTGTAACTAAAATAAAAAGAGCTTTAAAAAAATTTTTTAAAGCATCTGAAGAACAATACAATCAGGTGCAAAAGGAACACAATAATGAAATAAAGAAAGAACCCCGAGTAGAGCAAACAGAATTTACTGATAAACTGAAGGTTGACACTAAAGGAGTTAATGCATTTGCAAAAAGAACGACTTTTCTTAAAGAAATTGAAGATAATGAGGAAGCTTTGAACATGTTACCAATAGATAAATTAAAGAAATTGGAAAAATATTATAAGGACATTGTTAAGAAAAATGAAATGGAAATAAAAAAAATTAAGATGGAGAAATATCAGAAAAACAAGAGCAGTTTTACATAAACTAGACAAATAAAAGAAAATTTGATATAATATATACTATAAGTACAGTTTGTGCTTGATTTTGAAGGCTGATTAGCCTAGAAAGAAAAAAAGGAGAAAAATACTATGAAAAACCAGATGAACAACATGAACGCATTTCCTTTTGTGAATGTCAACGCAAGCGAGACTAAGTGGAACAAGACCAAGCACCCTTATCGGGTAACTGATAAGGAAATTGCAAGCAAGTATGAGCAAGACGGTCATGAAGTCCTTGGGATGAGTGACATGCAAGAAGGCTATCGCTTCAATATGGCTACCATTCATTTGGTAAAGCCTCAGAGCGATAAGGAGTATACTAACAAGATTACGCTCAGCAAGCCCTCGGCAGAGGTGATGTGCGTAAGAAAGGTAGATGGAGAATTGCAGGTTTGCCTCATTCTCCAGCCCCGGACGCCCTATCAGGTTGAAGTGAATGGCAAGACCTATGCCCGGTTCTTCCTGGAGCAGCCTGCTGGTCTGCTTGAGAATGGTGAGAGCTTCGAAGAAGCCGCTATTCGAGAAGTGGAAGAAGAAACTGGCTACAAGGTCAAGGAAGTACAGCGTCTGATTAAGTCCATGATTTGCCGGCACGTCAGCTATGCTGATGAAACCTCGGTGGTTTTCCTGGCAAACCTGGGAGACTTTGAAGCTCAGCACCTCGACGAAAACGAGGACATCAAAGTTTCTTGGTATCCTGTCAATACAGTCGAGAAGGAGTTCGAAGACTATCTGGAAGGAGAGAAGGACAACTTCTTTGGATATGACATCCCCGAAATGACATTGCTTGCCATGCAGCGGTTCTTTGTCAAACTTCACAGAGGAGACTTCTCCTTCTGATTTGAACAGTGTTCAAATCACCCCCCCCTAGAAATAGGGGGACTTTTTATTGTATAGGAAAAATGGACTTTTCCTATTTCTAAAATATTGTAGAGGAGGAGAACCACACAAAAAGAGCGGTCTTCTACTTGTTTTAGTTACAGAGCATGTGATATAATATTTTTGCAATTAGCATTTTTAGAGAAGTTAAGGAAAGAACGAAAAAAGCTGTTTTTTTGCTCCGTCCCTAAAAACAGCAAAAAAGCAGATTAAGGAAGGAATGAGAACATGAACGAGTTTATGAAAATTGCAAAAGAATGCGCAGAGCATGGAGTAGGCTGCGGCGAGGGAGGACCATTCGGTGCAGTAATAACAGACAAGGAAGGAAATATTATTGCAAAGGGAAACAATATGGTACTAAAAAATAACGACCCAACTGCACATGCGGAAGTAACAGTAATTAGAGAGGCGTGCAAAAAGCTTGGAACATATGACTTATCAGGATATGTTCTATATACTTCATGCGAACCTTGCCCAATGTGCTTATCAGCGATTATATGGGCAAATATAAAAGAAGTGTACTATGCATGTACTAGAGACGATGCAGGAAGAATAGGCTTTAGAGATGATGTGATATATGAATATTTGGAAGGAAAAAATAGAGAGCTATTGAATCTAAAACAAATTGACAGAGAGGGCTGCATAGAGCTATTTGAGAGTTATATGCAAGACGGGAAGACTATTTATTAATATTGACAGAGACTAAATTTATTGGTAATATATTTACAAGAAAAAATAAATATGCTTTGAGAGTTATTAAGATGTAACATACGCTTGATTTAAGATATATTAAAATTTTTGCAATAATTAAGAAAATAAAAAGGGGAGTACAAAATATGAGAGAAAGAATAAAACGAATTGGAGCAATAGTTTTAGGCTTTATTATAGCATTAGGAACGAAGGTGTTGGGAGTATACAATATACCAATTAGTTATGGTTATGAGCTTTTATATGGACCACCACCTGAAACAGAAGTTAGCACAATTGAAAAATTTTTGCCTATATTGAAAATACTAGCCATTGGACTTATTCCAGTAATATTAATGATAGGTCTATTCATATATGTGCAAAAACATAAAGAAAGAGCCAATATGGCTAAAAAGATATATTTAATAATATTGGTGTTATTAGTACTAGCATTAATTACAATTATTGCATTATACAATTTAGGAATAATTAATATTTAATTCAAATTAAGCAAGGGGATAGAATATGTTAAAAGAAATATACAAATTAGGCGAACTAGAATTAGTAAAAAAAGCAAGAGAGCAAGAACGCGAAAAGCACCCACTCATAGATTTATTTTGGGAATGTACGCTTACGTGCAATGCTCATTGTAAGCACTGTGGCAGTAGCGCTGAGAAAAAGCAATATGAGGGCGAGCTAACAACAGAGGAGATAAAAAATGCCTTTAAGCAAATTGCAAATGACATGAATGCAAACGAAATATTGATTAATGTTACTGGTGGCGAGCCTTTAGTAAGAAAAGATTTATGCGAAGTAATGGAATATGCTACAAATGAATTGGGTTTCCATTGGGGAATGACAACAAATGGCATTTTGCTCAATGACGAAAATATTGAAAAGCTTAAAAAGGCAAATATGGAAACAATTTCCATTAGCGTTGATGGCTTGCAAGAAACACACGACGAATTCAGAGGCGTGCCGGGTTCGTATGAGAAAATAATGGAGAATATAAAAAAGCTAAAACAAGCAAATTTTGTAAAACATTTGCAAGTTACTACTGTGTTCCATAAAAAGAACATCAACCAATTAGATGAGCTATACGAAATTATGCTTGGGCTTGGGTTAGATTCATGGAGATTAATTTCGATGGACCCAATCGGCAGGGCGAAAGAGAATGAGGGACTGTTACTAAATGCAGAAGAATTAAGGAAACTATTAGATTTCATTAAGGCCAAAAACAAGAAGAAAAAGCTAATGTTGCTTTATGGCTGCCCAGGTTTTCTAGGCTTAAAGTACGAAAAAGAAGTGAGAAGGGGTTACTTTTATTGTAGGACAGGAATTAGCGTGGCAAGTATTTTATACAATGGCGATTTGTATGTATGCCCAAATGTGCCTAGAATAAAGAGTTTGGTTCAAGGAAATATAAGAAAAGACAACTTCAAAGATGTTTGGGACAATAAATATAAGGAATTCCGCAATAAAGAACGAACAAAATGCGAGGAATGCGCAGAGTGCGAATGGTGGGAAGAATGTTTGGGCGGCTCTTTGCACACATGGAATTTTGAAAAACATGTACAAAATAAGTGCCCATATAAGATGCTTAACTAAACTTTTTCGTTTTGGGGACAGGTCTCACAGCGAAAAAAATTTCGTTTTGGGGACAGGTCTTATAACGAAAAAGCGTGATACTACCTGTGAAAAGAAAAGGGGAGTGAATGTTTATGATAAAAAGAGTAAAACGAATTGGAGCAATAGTTTTAGGCTTTATTTTAGCATTAGGAACGAAAGTGTCTGGAGTAGACGCGACGGACTATGTAGTTTTTGACCCAGAATCTGCGACAGACTATGGAGTTTTTCCAGTAGAAACTAGTCCGGTTGAAAAATTTTTACCACTATTAAAAGTGCTATCCATCTTCATCATACCAGTCATACTAATAATAGGGCTATTTGTATATATAAGAAAAAATAAAGATAATGCTAATAAATCTGAAAAAGTAGAAATAGCAAAAATAATGTATAAAAGTCTATTGGTACTACTAATAATAGCAATTATTGTGGTTATTGCACTATATGCCTTGGGCATAATATAACTAAATAAAAAATGCTTACAAACGCACAAAAATGTGATATAATATAAACATAATATTTTATTTGCGAGGAGGAAAATATTATGTTTAAGAAACGGGATGCAAAAATCGAAGTGGACGTTTCGTTCTCTTTGGACAAAGACATCCAGGAAGTCAAAAAAGATTTGGTAGAATACATTGAAAGAATGAAGGAAATCCACAAGATTTACCTCATACCGACAGAAAGCATCGGCTACAACGGAGTGCTTCACATCACTTTTGAGGGAGAGCCCATCACGAAAAAGAACAAGAAGATGCAAGATAGAGAAAAACTGACCTACATTGGCATTTTCAAACTCTGGGATAGCTTTTCCAAGGAAAGACAAAAACTGCAAGAAAAGCTCCGTCGTAAGTACGAAGCTGAGTATCGAATCGAAGTTATTGACCAAGTAATGCATCAAGGCGACGACAGAGTCCTCGCAATCTTAGTGGCCAAGAAATTGGACTAAGATTTCACACTAGCACTACAATGTGGTGCTAGTTTTTTTGCATAAAACATGAAAAAATGGATAAAATAGAAGTGATTGCACTTGACATTATTTACCTGATTATATATCATATGCTTGTAAAAGCGAAAGAAAGGAATGAGTAAACAAATGGGAAAAGAAGTTAGTGAGGAAGAAAGAGCTAAAATTGAGGAAATGATAAATGGCTTAATCGAAAAGGCTAAAAAAGCATCTGAGGAATACATGAAGTTGAACCAAGAAGATGTAGATAGAATTGTAAAAGCAATGTCTATGGCGGGCTTGGAGCATCACATGGAGCTTGCTAAAATGGCGGTGGAAGAAACTGGAAGGGGAATATATGAGGACAAGATAACTAAGAATATGTTTGCCACCGAGTATATTTATCATAGCATAAAGTATGATAAAACAGTTGGAGTTATTTCGGAGAACGAAGAAGAAGGTTATGTGGAAATTGCAGAGCCAATTGGAATAATTGCTGGGGTTACACCTGTTACGAACCCAACTTCAACAACTATGTTTAAGTCTATAATTTCTGCGAAAACAAGGAATGTAATTGTGTTTGGTTTCCATCCATCTGCGCAAAAATGTAGTGTGGCAGCGGCTAAAATTTTGAGAGATGCAGCTGTTGCAGCAGGAGCGCCAGAGAATTGCATTTTGTGGATAGAGGAGCCATCAGTAACAGCAACTAATATGCTTATGCACCATCCGGATGTGAATTTAATACTAGCAACAGGTGGAACTGGAATGGTTAAGGCTGCGTATTCATGTGGCAAACCGGCTTTGGGTGTTGGCCCTGGAAATGTGCCTTGCTATATTGATAAGACAGCGAAGTTAAGAACATCTGTTAATGATTTGGTTATGTCTAAATCATTTGACAATGGAATGATTTGCGCATCAGAGCAATCTGTAATTGTAGATAGAGAAATAAAGGACGAGGTTGAAAAATTGATGAGGGAAGCTGGATGCTATTTCTTGTCAGATGAGCAAACACAGGCATTACGAAATACGATGTTTGTTAAAGAAAAGGACGAAGCTTTAAATTCAGCTATAGTAGGTCAAAGCCCATACAAAATAGCAGAGACCGCAGGAATAGAGGTTCCAAGAGACACAAAGGTTTTAGTGCTAAAAGAAAACGGGGTAGGAATAGAGTATCCATTCTCAAAGGAAAAACTAAGCCCAGTACTTGCATATTATGTTGTTGACAATTCAGAGGAAGGAATAAGTCTAGCAGAGAAACTAATAGAGTTTGGAGGACTTGGACATTCAGCAGTAATTCACTCAGAAGACAAAGACACAATACTAAAATTCTCTGAAAGGGTAAAAGTAGGAAGAATAATCGTGAACTCTCCATCAACCCATGGCGCAATCGGAGACATATACAACACAAACATGCCATCACTTACATTGGGCTGCGGAACATTTGGCGGAAATTCAACAACAGCAAATGTGTCATCTGTAAATTTAATAAATATAAAAAGAGTTGCAGATAGGAGAGTTAATATGCAGTGGTTTAAAGTTCCAGAAAAAATATATTTTGAAGCAGGCTCAATCGCATATTTAGAGAAAATGCCAGACATAACAAGAGCCTTTATAGTAACAGATCCATCGATGGTCGAGCTAGGGTATGTGGATAAAATTTTGTATCATTTGAGGAAAAGACATGAGTATGTCCATTCAGAAATTTTCTCTGATGTGGAATCAGACCCATCATTTGAGACAATAAATAAAGGAATAAAAATGATGAACGAATTTAAGCCTGATGTAATTATTGCAATAGGCGGAGGAAGTCCAATAGATGCAGCAAAGGGTATGTGGCTATTCTATGAGCACCCAGATGCAGATGTGGAAGGACTAAAACTTAAATTCATGGACATAAGAAAACGTACGTACAAATTTCCAAAACTTGGCGAAAAAGCAAAATTTGTAGCAATACCTACAACTTCAGGAACAGGCTCAGAGGTTACATCATTTGCAGTTTTAACAGATAAAAAACAGAACAAAAAATATCCTTTGGCAGACTATGAATTAACACCAGACGTCGCAATAGTAGACCCTGACTTGGTAATGAGCTTGCCAAAGAAAATTACAGCAGACACAGGAATGGATGTGCTAACCCATGCGATAGAGGCATATGTTTCAAACATGGCATCAGACTACACAGACGGCTTGGCAGAAAAGGCAGTGGAACTTGTTTTCAAAAACCTAAGAGAAGCATATAACGACGGAGACAATAAAGAAGCAAGAGAGCACATGCATAATGCAAGCACAATAGCAGGAATGGCATTCACAAACGCATTCTTAGGAATAAACCATTCGCTTGCACATAAAATAGGGGCAGAATTTCACATGGCACACGGAAGAATAAACGCAATATTACTTCCATATGTTATAAGGTACAACAGCAGTAAACCAACGAAATTTGTATCATTCCCAAAATATGAATACTTTATAGCAGACAAAAAATATGCAGACTTATCAAGGAGAATGTACTTCCCTGCATATACAAATGAGGAAGGCGTAAACTCATTGATTGAAGAAATAAAGAAACTAAATGCGGACTTAGGAATAGAAAGAAGCTTCAAAGAAGCTGGCATAAATGAGGAAGAATTCATGGCAAAAGTAGATGTACTTGCAGATAGAGCATTTGAAGACCAATGCACAACTGCAAACCCAAGAGTACCGCTCGTTAGCGAATTAAAACAAATTTTGATAGATAGCTATTACGGCAATTAAAAAGCAAAAGTTCGAATTAGGAACGCTCCCAAATTCGGACTTTTTTCGTTTTGGGGACAGGTCTCACAGCGAAAAAAATTTCGTTTTGGGGACAGGTCTAAATGAGGTTTGGGTGTCATACTGTTACAAAAAAAGTTGCAAATACATTTCTTACCTGTTATAATATATGCATAAAGAAAGGAGCTGATGGATAATGTCAGATGCACAAATACAAGCTATTAAAGATGTAATAAAGATGACACCAAGACTTAGTGCAGAATGTTTAAACTCAGTTAGAGTTTTAATGGAAAAAGCAATCGATTCAGAGATACTCAAACTTGAACCAACTGCTATTTTGGAAAACATGGACATCGCAGAAAAAGTAATGTATTTAGATTGTTTAACAGAGGATAAAAATACAAAGGAAGATGAGGAAAAAAAAGCATTAACTTTAGAGGAAGTACTTAAAAGGGAGGGGTTGACACTAGATGAATTACAAAATTAAAATACGCCCTAAGGCTCTTAAATTTATTGAAAAGCAGGATGCGACACAAAGGCTGAGAATATACAAGGCTATTTATAATTTGCCGAATGGCGACGTAAAAAAATTAGCTGGAAGCAGAAATGAATATAGACTTAGAATTCGGAGATTATCGTATTATATACGAATTAAAAGAGAAAGAAATTTTAATTCTGGTAACTAGAGTTGGAAATCGAGGACAGATTTATAAGTGATTTTCATCAAAATTTATTTTCTTATTTATAAGTTTCAAATTTAATTTAATATATTAGATTACTATAGTTAGGCTATGGTTTTATTATCATGGTTCTTAATTTTGCGTCAATTCTAACACCAAAACTCACAATAGATGTGTCCCAAAAACGAAATTTTTTTCGCTGTGAGACCTGTCCCCAAAACGAAATTTTCATTGACGGGGGGAAAAATAAAGTATATAATCTAAGCGAAAATAAAAATAAAGGAAAATAAAAAATGATAATAGTTTTAGTTATTTTAATTTGCATAGTGCTCATAACAGGATATATAGCGGGAAATTTCTTGTTTAAACTTGCGCTTGACCCAAAGTCTTCCAAGTCTGCAATATTTAGCAATGACGATTTTGAAGCAAAGGAGCAGATGAAATTAGAGAACAATAAATGGCTTGAGGAGAACGCGTCTGACGTGTACATAGAGAGCAAAAAGCTTAGATTGCATAGCTATGAAGTAAAAGCTAAAAAGGAAAGCAAAGTTTGGGTTATAGCTGTACATGGTTACACAGATTCAGCATATTTCATGGTGGAGGCAGCCAAGCAATTCTTGAATTATGGATATAATGTGCTAATGCCAGACCTAAGAGCTCATGGCAAAAGTGAAGGCAGATATATCGGAATGGGCTGGCCAGATAGACTAGATTTGATGCAATGGATTGATTATTTAATAGCGACTTATGGAAATATAAAGATAATACTATACGGAATTTCGATGGGAGCAGCAACAGTAATGATGACAAGCGGAGAAAGGCTCCCAAGCAATGTTAGAGTTGTAATAGAGGATTGCGGATACACCTCAGCATGGGAAGAATTTGCATATGAACTTAAAACTCTATTTCATATGCCAACATTTCCAGCGCTCTATAATGCAAATGTAATTACGAAAATACGAGCAAAGTATTCTGTAAAAAAGGCATCAGCAATAAAACAGGTTGCTAAGTCAAAAACGCCAACTTTATTCATACATGGAGACAAGGACAAGTTTGTACCATTTTATATGCTAGATAAATTATACGATGCAGCCAGTTGCAAGAAAGAAAAGCTAGTTATAAAGAATGCAGGACATGCAGAGGCACAGAGAGTTGAGCCGGAGAGGTATTGGAGGGGTGTGAGGAGGTTTATCAAACACCATTTGTAAGAGCTCAGCAATAATTACAATTTTGGCTGTGTCAAATTTCATTTGAAACGCGGTTACATACACCACGTATGCGCCCTTGCCTTTCAAACGAAATTTTCCTTGCCAAAATTTAATTCTTGCTGAGCAGAAAAAGGAGCATGGAGTTGGCGTGGCACAGAGCGGGGAATGCAATGTAAATAACAATAATTCAGAGAAAGGAAAAATGAAAAATGAGTGGAAAACTATTTGTAATTGATGGAACTGATGGAAGCGGAAAACAAACCCAGCTTCAGAAACTAAAAGAGAGATTTGATAATGAGAAAATTGACTATAAAGTGGTAAGCTTTCCAAACTATAATAGCCCATCTTCAAGTTTAGTGAAAATGTACTTGAATGGCGATTTTGGAACAGATGCACAGTCGATTAGCCCATATATTGCGTCAACTTTTTTTGCAGCAGATAGATATGCTACTTTCAAAATGCAGTTTGAGGAATATTACAAAAGCGGTGGAATTATACTGGCAGACAGGTACACAACGGCTAATATGGTGCACCAAGCTGGGAAAATAAAAGATGAACAAGAAAGGGAAAAGTTCTTGAAGTGGCTATGGGACTTTGAATTCGGGCTATATGGATTGCCAGTTCCAACAGAAGTGTTTTTCTTAAATATGCCTTTCGAGTATTCGCAAAAGCTAATGGAAAATAGGGAGAATAAGATTACACATGGCGAGAAAAAGGACATACACGAAAGTAATAAGCAGCATTTGCAAGATGCATACAATGAGGCATGCAAGCTTGTGAAGAAATATAACTGGTGCGAGATAAAGTGCGTAAAGGATGGCAAAATTAGAACAATTGATGACATTCATGAGGAGATATTTGGGAAAGTTGCGGAATATATAAGGTAATAAAAAAACAGGTAAGAAAAACAACTATTGTATTGGTCTATTTTCTTACCTGTTTTCTCTAAGTTTTAAATAAGCTTAAATCAGAGAATCAATTTTATTACAAAGCTTCAATTTCTTCCTTACTAAGACCAGTTGATTTAACAATCAATTCGATTGGCATGCCTTTTTCCTTCATTGTCCTGGCCTTCTCATTCGTTATATCTTTTTGGCGAAGCTCTGCAATTCTTCTGAAATTTTCATCCTGACTTAGCTTTTGTAACTTATCATAAGCAGCTTTTATTTCTTTGTTTCTTTTCATGATTTCCTTCACTCTATCAGACTCAGGGTCATTCAAGAAGTATAGCCAATCAACTAATTGATTATCATTATTGTCAGCGGTTTTCAATTCATTGTTTTCCTTCATAACTTTCTCACCTCCGAGCTTTAAGATTTTCCAAGAGAAATAGACAATTGAGCGCGATTAATATTATTAATTTTGAGCAACTATATTATATAAAATTTTAATCTAATCGTCAACATAACCTTACAATGAAACTTTAATGCAAAATAATTGTACTACATGCCACATGATAATTGTTTTTTATCGCGGATGGAGAAATGTGCAAAATAAAAAGAAGTGATTTCGGCTTTAAATGGAACAACAGATAAAAAGTTAATTGTTTGCGAGACAAAACAAGTAAGTTGCAAAACTTACTTGTTTTTTTTAGCAAAAATGTGTATAATGGTACATATTGATTTCAGGAAGGAAGGATAACATGGCAAATGTAAGTAAAGAAGAATTATTGCATATTACGAGACTTGCAGATATGAATATTAAAGAGGACGAGGTGGACGAGTACTTGGCAAATCTACAAGATATTTTGAATTTTGCAGATATTGTAAATAAAGCAGACACAGACGGACTAGCCGAAACAATTGGAGAAAATGATAAATACAATGTTTTTAGAAAAGATGAAGTAAAGGTGTTTGAAGATACAGAGGCTCTACTTATGAATGCAAAAGAGCAGGAGAGAAATATGTTCAAAATACCAAAGGTGATTAATTAGTTGCGGCACAACTTAATATATAACTTATGAATTATTGACACATTTACAATTAAATAAATCAACCCAAAAGGAGGAATTTTTAAGTGGACATTACAGGTTTAACAGTGCATGAGCTTATGGACAAGCTTGAGAAAAAAGAGCTAAGCTCAGAGGAGATTACACAGGCTTATGCAGATAGAATTAGTGAGAAGGAAAAAGATGTAAATGCATTTGTTACTACAACATGCGAAGATGCTTTGAAAAAAGCAAAAGAGATAGATGCAAAAAGAGCGAATGGTGAAGAAACTACAAGTTTGGCAGGAATTCCAATAGGAATAAAGGACAATTTGTGTACAAAGGGCATAAAGACAACATGTAGTTCAAAAATGCTTGAAAACTTTGTCGCACCATATGATGCAACTGTAGTAGAGAAGCTAAATGAAGAAGAAATAATAAGCCTTGGCAAGCTAAATATGGATGAGTTTGCAATGGGAGCATCTACAGAGTATTCATATTTCAAAAAGACATCAAACCCATGGAATTTAAGTAGGGTTCCTGGAGGCTCATCAGGCGGAAGTGCGGCAGCTGTCGCAGCGGAGCTAGTGCCTTGGGCTCTAGGAAGCGATACTGGCGGTTCAATTCGCCAGCCGGCTTCATTCTGCGGAGTGGTTGGTCTTAAGCCAACATATGGCTTGGTTTCAAGATACGGCTTAGTGGCATTTGCGTCATCTTTAGACCAAATTGGGCCAATAACCAAGGATGTTAGAGATGCAGCTCTACTTTTAAACATAATCGCAGGTCATGACGAAAGAGACACGACATCATATGACATGCCAAAAAAAGATTATACAAAAGCACTAACAGGAGATGTTAAAGGGCTAAAAATAGGTGTGCCAAAGGAATTTTTCGGAGAGGGAATAGACCAAGAGGTAAAAGAAAAATTGCAAGAGGCAATTGCAACCTACAAAGAGCTAGGGGCAGAAATAGAAGAATTTTCGCTTAATATAGCTGAATATGCTTTGGCAACATATTACATTATCGCCTGCGCAGAGGCAAGCTCAAACCTAGGCAGGTTTGATGGAATACGATATGGTCATAGAACAGAAAGCTTTACAGATTTAAAAGAATTATATAGAAATTCAAGAAGCGAAGGCTTTGGCGAAGAAGTAAAAAGAAGAATAATACTTGGTACATATGTGCTTTCATCTGGCTATTATGACGCATACTATAAAAAGGCGCAAAAGGTACGTACTTTGGTGAAAAATGAATTTGACAAAGCATTTGCAAAATACGATGTGCTTCTTACACCAACCTCACCAACTGTAGCTTTTGAACTTGGAACAAGGAAAAATAACCCACTGGAAATGTACTTGGCGGACATTTGCACAGTGTCTGTAAATATTGCAGGCTTGCCAGGAATTTCTATTCCATGTGGAGTGAATAGCGAGGGAATGCCAGTTGGCATGCAATTGATTGGAAACAGGTTTGAAGAAGAAAAAATATTAAACACAGCATATGCGTTTGAGAGAGAATTCGGTTTTAGAAGCAAGTACAAACCTAATGTATAAATAACGCCACCATGTAAGTGTATTATTGAAGATATAAAAAGGAGGAGACAATGTTAAAAAAAGATTACGAAATGGTAATGGGACTTGAAGTGCATGCAGAGCTTTCAACAAAAACAAAAATATTCTGCTCTTGCCCTACAGAGTTTGGGGCAGAACCAAACACACATGTATGCCCTGTATGTATGGCAATGCCGGGAGCTTTACCAGTATTAAATGAAAAGGTTGTGGAATATGCTGTAAAGGCAGGTCTAGCAACTAATTGTGAAATTTCTAGAAATAGCAAGAATGATAGAAAGAACTATTTTTATCCAGACACACCAAAATCTTATCAAATATCACAATTTGACAAACCACTTTGTGAGCATGGTTATATAGATATAGAGGATGACGAGGGAAAACCAAAAAGAATAGGAATAACCAGAATTCACATAGAGGAAGATGCAGCAAAACTAAACCATAATGAAATTAGCGGAGGAAGCTTGGTAGACTTAAATAGAGCAGGAGTTCCATTAATAGAAATTGTATCAGAACCAGATTTCCGTTCTAGCGGAGAAGTTGATAGATACTTAAAAAAATTGAAATCAATACTTGAATATATTGAGGTTTCAGACTGCAAAATGCAAGAGGGCTCATTTAGAGCAGACCTTAATGTGTCTGTAAGAAAAAAAGGCGCTGTGGAACTTGGGACTAGAACAGAAATTAAAAACATGAACTCTTTTAGGTCAATTACAAGAACAATCGAATACGAAGCTGAAAGACAAGTAAATGTACTAGAAGACGGTGGAAAAATTTACCAGGAAACTCTAAGATGGGACGATATATCTGGAAAAACTTTCTCAATGAGAGATAAAGAAGATGCTCAAGACTACAGATATTTCCCGGAGCCAGACTTAGTTGCAATAAGATTGTCTGAGGAATATATAGAAAATATAAAAAACAACCTACCAGAAATGCCTGAAAGCAGAAAAGCTAGATACATGGCAGATTTTAAGCTAAGCGAAAAAGACGCAAACTTATTAACAGCATCAAAATATTTATCAAACTTGTTTGAAGCGGCTGAAAAACTTTGCGGAAATGCAAAAGCAGTAGCAAACTGGCTTTTGTCAGACGTTTCGAGAATTTTGAATGAAAAAGAAATGGAGCCATCGGAGATACCATTTACAGCAGAGCAACTTGCAAGCCTAGTAAAATTGATAGAAAATGGAACAATCAGCTCTGCAATAGGCAAGAAAGTTGTAGAAGAATTATTCGAAAACCCAAAAGCACCAGAAGAAATAATAGAAGAAAAAGGATGGATACAAATTTCTGATGAGAGTGCAATAAAAGAAGTAGTAGAAAAAATAATTGCCGCAAACCCTCAATCTGTAGCAGACTATAAAGCAGGCAAAGACAGAGCGCTAAAATTCTTGCTTGGACAAGCAATGAAGGAGACAAAGGGGAAGGCGAATCCGAGGATGTTAAATGAGTTGTTTATCAATAAATTAAAATGAGTTAGCAAGAGAATTGTTTTTGGCGTTGTTGCACTTCACATCGAAAATTCTCGACGTACACAAAGTACGCCTGCGAATTTCTCGTTTGTGCGCCTAGCCAAAAAGCAATTCTCTTGCTAACAGCAAGTTGAGTAATTGCATTAAAAACGCGGTTACATACACTGAGACGGGACGCGTAGAGTAATAAAATTTAAACAAATTTAATTGCTGCATTGCTAGAGCAACAAGCAATGCAGCCACATTTGTCGAATTTTGTCGAACGAAAGTTCTTGCAATATAACAAAAAGTGTGATTTAATATATGCATAATTGCAATATATGCTTTATAATCTAATAAATTATAATCTATTTTTATTTAATCAATACCTTGAAAGATAAATCTATATTACCCCTATTATACAAAAATATTAAAATAAATAATATTACACATTATTTGGAAAGGAGGCCTTTTTCGGGCATATATGCAATTATTTCATGAACATAAATTTAGCAACTAATATTATTTATTAGTTGCTAAAAAATATATTAAAAAGATAAAATATAAATAGCAAAAAGATCATTCAAAAATGTGCTATAATTGTGAGATTAATTTAGGTTATGTCATTTGCCTCAAAGTTGCTACACATCCTTTTTTATAGTATTAATTGCTAGTGCACATATTATAAAAAATACTATGAAAAACAATGAAGACTTGAATAGCGATACTCCAATCAAAAATAAAGCAGGGTTATGTACATTTAAGTATAAACTTAAAATAAAAGTTGCAACCAGCAATAATACAAAACAAAATTTCAAACCGTTATTTTTAACCTTTAAGATTGAAGCATCCATCTTCTTAAAATTATTGATAACTAATTTCATATAAGCTCCTCCAATCAAATTGATTTTAAAAGTAAGCGTAATTCAATCGGTCAAATAAAGTACAAAAACAGGTATTGCTATAATTCGCAAAAGTTGCTTTAATATAACAATATAAACAGCAATCATAAGATTATGTTACCATATAAAACAAAGAAAATCAAAGGAAATTTAAACCAGCTGGCAAGCACAAAAAAAGATTGTAAATCATAAAATTTACAATCTCGTAATAAAAAACTGTGCACAATTTTTTACCTCTATGCATTTGCAGCATTTAATTTTTTAGCTAAATTAGATTTCTTTCTAGCAGCTGTGTTTTTTACTATAACACCTTTGCTACAAGCTTGGTCTATTTTTCTTGTTGCTACTGAAAATAACTTTGTAGCATCTTCCATATTATTATTATTCAAAGCTTCTTCAAATCTCTTTATAGCTGTTTTATATTCAGACTTAATCATGTTATTTCTTAAAGTTTTCTTCTCAATAACACTAACTCTTTTTATAGCTGACTTTATATTTGGCATGTTTTGCACCTCCCTTTAAGCTAAGTAAAATATAACGTAAAATATTATACCATGAAAAAAGCCTTTTGGCAAGGCTTTTTCGCAAAAAATTCCCAATAGGGGTTAAGTGTAAAAGTAAATTCCAGTATAGCTACAATAATAATTTATACTTAATCAGATTAAGAAAATAATGCCACAATACTATAGATTAAAAATAATATTGACAATATTATACCTTTTAAGATATAATATAGAAGCAAAGGAGCAATAAATTAATGTTCGACATTGAAATTTATGAAGACAAAAACGGAAAAAGTGACGTATATGAATATATACAAAGATTAAATAAAAGTAAAAGCAAAGAAAACAGACAAAAGTTAAAGAAAATAAATATGTATATTGAGTTATTATCAGAATATGGTCTTACACTTACAGAACCATATATAAAAAAATTAGATAAAGAAATATGGGAATTAAGACCTTCAAGAGATAGAATATTATTTGCAAGTTGGTGTAATAATAAATTTGTATTATTAAGTGTATTTATGAAACAAACTCAAAAAACACCTAGGAGCGAGATAGAAAAAGCCAAAAGGCTATTAAAAGATTATAAAAAGAGGAGTGGTCAAGATGAGTGAATTTAAAAAGTGGAAAGATGTGAAAAAGGAATTACAATTTACACCTGAGGAAGAAGAAGAAATGGAACTTGAAAAAGAGATTATAAAAGCTACAATCGAAGCAAGGAAAAAATCAAACTTAACGCAACAGGAGTTAAGCAATCTAACGGGGATAGTTCAATCATCTATTGCTAAGATTGAGAACTTTGTGCGTACACCTCAATATACTACTTTAATGAAAATGTTATATGCTATGGGATATACTTTGCAAGTTGTTCCATTAAAAAAGAAAAAAAAATAAAAGAACAAACACACGGCTTACCATGTGTTTGTGTATATGGAACTATCCCTCTGGTTCTACTAAACCAAAATTTTTGTTGTCTTTCAATCTATATATAACATTTGTCTTTCCTGTATCTATATCAATAAATGCCAAGAACCTGTTTTGTGGTTGCTCTTGTAATTTTAGTTTAGCATCTTCAGGTGTCATTGGTTTTATATCATAATATAGAACCTTTACGATTTCGTCAGAAACTTCTGCATCCTCTGTTCTAATTTCTGCTTTTGCTCTTATAGACTCAGTCATGTTTTGCTTATCTTTTTTAGTTTTCATTTTTCTAACTTGACCTTCTAAAATGTCTATATCCTTATCAATAGCAGCATATAAGTCCCTGTGAGCAGTAACTGCTCTAAAGTCATCAGACTCTGCCTTTATATTTATTTCTGCTACCTTATCACTTCCTTCTGTTTTAATGGTTGCATATACATCAATTTCTTCTCCAAAATATTTTACCAATCTTTCAGATTTCTTCTCAATGTAATCCTTAATAGCATCTGTTGCGCCTAATTCTTTGCTTGTTATTTTTATATTCATAACTATTCTCTCCTTCCAAAAAAGTTCTACTTAAGTTTAGTACGTATATTATATATTCTATTTACCAAATTTTCAAGTAGTTTGGAGAAAATTTCGAAGAAACCTGTTTTTGGGGACGGAGGAAAAAACAGCTCTGCTCCAAATTGCGTGTTTTCTTGCGAGACCTGTCCCCGAAACGAAATTTTTTTCGCTGCGAGACCTGTCCCCGAAACGAAATTTTTTTCGCTGTGAGACCTGTCCCCAAAACGAAATTATTTTGTCATGTCGTCAATCTCTTTTGCCCTTTTCTTCTGTCTTTCTGGTGTGAGCCAAGCAAAATACGATGAAACGAACTCACCATATTTTGTGACATCTTCTTCAGATTCGCTCTTATCCATATTAAAATTGCCAACATTTCCGCCAACATTATCTTTTTCAATCTCATTTTGTGCAATTTCGTTATATTGTTTCTTTTTATCCATAAAAAATGCACCTCCTACTATAATATATTCAATAATTATTATTTGTATAATTCATATAAAAATACGAATAATAATTGTAAGAAAAATACTTATAACAGTTTGTGCACTTTTATTTAATAATATACGTTGGTTTGTGTAAATACAACAAAAATTAATTTTAAAAGAATTTCATTACTGCATCATGTTTTAAACTTGTACAAACTTATCCATTACACAAAAGCAATGAATTATCTGAAATAAAAAAACTTAAATTTTACAACAAACAATTTTCCTCAATTGCCTGTGCAACACCATCTTCGTTATTGTTAGCTACAACTTTATCCGCCACTTCCTGAATGTATGGCGCGCTGTTTCCCATTGCAACGCCAAGTCCAGCATTTTCAATCATGAGCTTGTCGTTTACATTATCACCAATAGCAATAACTTCCTCACTAGAAATACCAATCTTTTCGGCTAGCCATGCAAGCGCATTCCACTTATCTACATTTTCACTAGTAATTTCAGAATAATAATACTCAAGCGAAACTGCCTCAGTTCCAGACTTAATCATCTTTCGTGACATATGTGCCACATCTAAAACATCGATGTTTTTAATATTCCTTAATTTCTTTATAATACTATTAAAAATTATACTGCTTTTATCGCTAATCGTAATTTTCAAAATATTTTCATTATCTAAATTTTCTACATAATTATATATATCATCAACCAAATTTATTTTAGTTTTTTTGTTCTCGGGCTTATTCGCATTTTCTTGATGATAAAAAAGCACGTTATTCTCAAGGGTTTTGGCTATAACCATATTTTCTGTATAAATATTATAATATATACTGTTTTTTTCGCAAATATCAATAATTTGAAGAACCTTATTTTTTTCAATAAATTTATCGTATATTATTTCTTCATTTTGCAAATCATAAATTAAGGAACCATTGCCGCAAACAATATATTTATTTTCGCCCAAATCATTTGAAATATTTTTCACAGAATTAAACAACCTTCCAGAAGCCAAAACAATATTTATACCTTTTTCCTGGGCCTTTTTTATAGCTTGTCTATTTCTTTCTGAAATTTGACCATATGAATTAAGTAATGTTCCATCTAAATCTATTGCAACTAATTTGTACATACATTTTCTCCTATCTTTATTATCTCAATTTGAAACTACATTATATCACGATATTTTATAATTACAATAATTTCTCAAAAATTTCCAGTTTATTTTTTAAATAATTGCACATTCTATTTAATGAAAAGGTACTTAATACTTTTTCAAAGTACAAAAATAAATTTTCACATTCTAGGAGGTGAATTATAATGGCATATTCAAACAGCAATTCAAAAGTTGTTCCAGAAGCTAGAGAAGCTCTAGACAA
Source organism: uncultured Clostridia bacterium (assembly GCA_944390995.1). The sequence goes on along the minus strand of CALXSA010000003.1, from coordinate 786 downwards.
ATTCAAATATGAAGTAGCTTCAGAAGTTGGTGTAAACCTAAAGCAAGGATATAATGGAGATTTATCTTCAAGAGATGCAGGAAGAATAGGTGGACAAATGGTTAGAAAATTAATCCAACAAGCTGAAAGCCAAATGAAATAGTTTTTGCGTAGGACTATGTAGAGCAATAAATATTAATAGTATTTTATACTTAAATATTTGCTCAGAAAACACGTAAAAAAGAAACCTTTTTAGAGATTACTTTAAAAAGGTTTCTTTTTTGCGCATTTTTTAAAAAGCCAATTTTGGGAAAAGAAAACACACATGAATAAAACACATAAAATAGAGAAAATAATAATATAATGTTATCTTTTTTTGAATTTATAATGAAATTTTTGAAAATAAATGCTATAATGTAAATGTATTAATAAATTTGTAGACACGTCTGCTAATTTTAAAATTAAGATTTTGAATTTCGCAGACGCATCTGCGAAATTTAGAAAACAATTGAAAAATCAAGCTATTAATAAAAATGGAAAAAGCAATGGTTGAACGTATAAAAACAGTTTTATTAGAGTTGGGAAATGGGTTTAGTTTTATTGGGAATCAATATAAAATTACAGTAGATGATAAAGATTATTTCATAGATATGCTATTTTATCATACCAAATTACACTGCTATATAGTAGTAGAACTGAAAAACACAGAATATAGACCAGAATATGCAGGAAAATTAAACTTTTATTTGTCAGCAGTTGATGATTTAATCAAAACAGAAAGTGATAACCCAACAATTGGAATTATAT
>CALXSA010000002.1 GCA_944390995.1 uncultured Clostridia bacterium | reverse complement strand
AGACTTAATAGAAGTAGGAGATATAGTTGTAATGTTAGATACAAAATTTAATACAAAAGATTATATCTTTATAGATGATACAGAAATGTTAAAAGCAGTAAAAAAAGATTTAAAAAGTAGATGTGAATTATTAGAAATTCTAACGCACGAAGAGTTTGAAGCAAATTGCTATAAAGTGGAAGGGGAAAATTAAGTATGCAGATACTAAAAGAAATATCATATAAAGCAAGATGTTTGAATTGCAATTCGATGCTGTATGTTAGTAAGTCTGATTTAAAAGTCACAATATTTGACAATGTGTATTTTAAGTGTCCAGTATGTCACACGAGGATTTATTTAAACGATGAACAAAGGGCACTGTATGAATTATAAAAAAAGGAAGTGATAAATATGATTATAAAAACAAAATATGGACTTGAACAAAGAGTATGGGTGGTTTATGAAAATCAAGGAGAAGCTTGCGTCTATGACGATTATATAGAAGAAGCTTGTGTAAATAAAGATGGACTATTTTACATACTAAAAGAAGCTTGCATAGATATAAAAGAAGAAGACATAGTTTTATATGAAGAAACGGACAAACTAGTAGAGAAAATAAAACAAACTATGGAAAAGATTAGAGAAAGAGAGGAAAACAAATGACAATCAGTCATGCTTATAAAACAGCAAAAGCAATAATGAGAACATTAGAAAATGTAGACTTTGCAGAATACAAAACTTTGCAAGGAAGATTAGCAAACCAAAAAAAGGTAAATAAAGCATATAAACAGCTAGATAATTTTATAGCAGAGCTTGAAAGAGAAATAATAATAGAAGAACAAAGGAAGGAGGCGAGCAAAGATGCTTAAAACATTAAAAGAGTGGGAAATAGAGACAGGTGTTGTTCTGAGAGAAAACAGACAGTGTGGAATGCTAACAGAAAGACAATTTAAAAGAAGAATAAAAAGCGAATACATAAAGTGCAAGACATTAAAGGGGTTAAGATATTTAGGTAGTTGTTAGGAGGGGTACACGAATGACTAAAGAAACGTTAATTTTATTATTGAAACAATATAAAGAAAACAAAGCAAAATTAAAACTAAAGTTAAGAGACAAAGAAAAGTTATTAAGAAAAATAGAACAAATAAAAGATATTAGTATTTCAACAGCAAAAACAGAAATAAACAATGATATACACAGCAAAAACAGCATATCAGATAAAGTTGGCAATAGCGCATCAGACAATGTAGATAAGACAAAAGAATATCAGGAGCAGTTAAATATATTAGAGTATGAAATAATCGAGTTAAACGATATTATAGAGGAAATAGATATAAGACTAGATGCACTAAAAGGAAAAGAAAAAGATATTTTAATGGCTTATTATGTAGATGGATATACATACGACTATATAGGAAATGTTGTTTATTGGCAATTATTTCATCAAACTAGGTCGGAGAGGCAAATAAAAAGAATGATAGAAAGAAGTACAGAAAAAATTATATCATTGGGCTGAAAATGTCCCCAAAATGTCCTAAAAATGTCCTTTTTTCTGTAAAGCAGATATAGTATAATTATAATAAGCGAAGGTTCCTAAAAGGGAATACTTCATAATAATAATTTTGTAATTTCAGGTTTCATTTGAACTGTACCTTAAACAGTTCAATACCAATTATTAACCGTGTGCAGAACTGTAATATCATACAGCACGGAACTGTCCGACAAGTAGTCAGCTAGACGGATACGTTTAGAAGATTGCTTTGTAATTATAGTAATATAGTTACAGGAGAGGTAAAACTCAAAACTGGATAGTGTGCAAATATTATCGCTTAATAAAATACTAGAGTTGTCGTAGTCGCAATAGACGGCACAGTGTGCAATAAGCCTGCATCTCATATGTGGCAGTATGAAGCAATACAGGTAATGCTAAACAAGACTATTTCTCGTGACGTTAGAGAAATCTAACTATAAGACATAACTAGGTTAAAGTAGCTCAATCGAGATAATTTACAGGAATTTTGTATTAATTGGAAATAAATACAAACAAAGCAATATCTGAATGATGGGTGAAATTTATGGGTAGTCAATCCCATACGAGCTTAGATAAGGGCAAGAAGTATAGAGGTCGCAACTTTATGCTCAGACTTGTTCTCTCGGTGATTGAACAATTAAGATAGATAAGTATTTGTAAGGGGAAACTCTAATAATATATCGCGACAGGGTAGCAAAGGTAGCTTCTTAGTCTCATAAACTAAGGTATGTCAGTTCGAGTCTGACCGTCGCAACCATTATATTTATTTGTATTAGTATATATTATTCTTTTGTGTAAGAGCCATCGTTGTATCAATGCTGGCTCTTTATTAAATTAAAGGAGAGATAAAAGTATGAAAATAATGATTAGTCAGCCTATGCGAGGTAAAACAGAAAAAGAAATAAAAGATGAAAGAGAAGCGTTAGTCAAGAAACTTCAAGAAGAAGGGCACGAAGTATTGGAGACAGTATTTGAGGATTTTGATTGTTATGCAAGTCCAATAGCATATTTAGCAAGGTCAATAGAATTTTTAGATAAAGCAGATGCAGTAGTATTTATGAAAGGCTGGCAAGAGGCAAGAGGCTGTAGGATAGAACATCAAATAGCTATTGATTATGGTAAATTTGTAATGGAACTCTAGGGGCATAAGAGTAAAATTAGTTATTAACAATACTAGATAAGTTAATATATATTAGGTGTAATATGAATAACACCTCCTTTTGTAATAGATGCAGGGACAATTCTAGTTAAGTCTATATATTTCGGAATAGTGAAATGGTATCACACAACGCTTTGGACGTTGTATTATTAGTTCGAACCTAGTTTCCGAAACCAATGCTCTTTGGAGCTAATTTAATTTTAGCAAGTAGTTTTGTAGAGAGAAACGATAAAACATTTGACAAGCTTGTATATGCTAGCTTAATTCGTTAAGGAGGCGAGCCAGTCTGTAAAACTGGTCTTATTGTAAGTCGAGTGAGTTCGATACTCTCAGCTAGCACCAAAAAAGGAGCAAAAGATATGAAGCTATGCGATAGTCGTAAGAAAACATTATGTGAGAAACATATGGAAATAGTAAAACAAGGCAATCTAGTAACAATACGTTGTTTAGATTACGAGAAAGACACGAGCAAAATACAGGGCTACAGGAAGCCGTTGCAAAGAACGGCGAGACAATGTGATACGATAATGAAGTTAAATATATAAGAGGAGGTGTTAACTAATGCCAGAAGACATTGAAAAATTAGAAAAATTAACTAAGCTCTATCAAGAAATAGGGAACATACTTAATGAAATAGTAAATCTAGTCAAACAGTTTAAAAATAATAAAACAGAAATGTCAGAAGATGAGCTTGAAGAAAAGATTGAAGAATTAACAGCAAAAATAGTTATTAAGAAAGCAAAGATTGAAAATATATAAAAGGAGGAGAAACTATGAAAAGAATTAAGTTTTTAGTAAATACACATGATATTTATACAGGAGAAAAGTACTCTGAAGGACAAGAAAAAGAGTTTGAAGACAAGAGGGCAGATGAGATATTAAGCAAATATAGAAGTAACGGTAAGCCGTATGCAAAATTACTTGAGACAGTAAAAGAAGTTGAAACAGCAACTAAGAAAGTAAAAGCAGAAACAGCAGTAAAGAAAACAAGAAAGAAAAAAGAGAATGACGTATAGAGACAAGCCGTTAATAGCAGCAAAGTATAAAAGTAAGAGGTGGCAAAAGCTAAGAAAGCAAAAGCTGTTATTAACGAATGGGTTATGCGAAAGGTGTTTAAAGAAACGGGATATACAACAGTGCTTACATAGTACATCATAAAGAATATATAACAGACTTAAACTATGAAGATGACAATGTATTCTTTAATATAGACAATACAGAAAGCTTATGCAAGAAATGTCATAATCAAGAGCACTTTGGTAGTAAAGAAGAATATAGTTTTGACGAGAATGGAGATTTAATAAAGAATGAACAAGATACTATACAGAATACTTGATTCCAATTTATTTCATAAAAGATTTGAAGGTTTAAGATGGTATGGAAATATATTGTATAACTTAAGTAAAAGAATGAGAAAAAACTATATAGATTTATGGTTAAGAGTATACAGCTGTGATGTAGATAAGAATATAGCGTGCAACAAGAAGAACTGTGCTATATGTCATGAAGATGGATATGGTTGTACTAATACAACACAATATAAGTATGCAAAGAAGACATTACTAAACTTTATCAAGAAGATAATTAATAAGATGAGAGGAGTATGAATAGTACAATTGACTTAGACATTAATGTAAATAGAGAACAATTAGATGATACTATAGAAGAACTAAGAGAATTAAAAGATACAAAACCAAATATAACAGTTAGGAACAATCAAAATGTATATATTACAATAAATAACTTTAATGAACCAGAAAAAGAATGGAGCAGAGAAGCGGAATAGCCCCCCATAAGCCTATTTTAGGGTACTCTATGGGAGAACGGTGAGTGGGCCTTCGAAAAATATGCAAGTCAAAACACATAACCCCTGCCTAGAAAGGAAGTGAGAAACAGTGGCAAAGAAAAAAATGCTACCTTATGAAGATTTAAAAACACTAAAAGAAACATTCGGAAAAACGAACAATGATAAGAGCAAATTAGCTTTGTCATTGTTAGACGAAGCTTACTTTTGTGGAGACACTCTAAAAAAATTAAAAGAAAAAGTGGAAAAAGATGGAGTTGTAACTGAAATGTGTCAAGGCGAGTATAGTATTGATAGAGAGAACCCGGCGCTGAAAAGTTATAACACAACGATAAAAAACTATCAAGCATTAATCAAACAAATTACAGAACTGTTGCCTAACGAAAACGAAAGCAATAGAGATGACTTTGATGATGACGATTTGGGCGATGCCGGATGACATATATTGAAGAATATTATAATTTCTTAAAGAAAAACCCAGAGAAGGCTTGCCACAAAGTTTTAGTTACATACAAAAAATTAGTAGATGACATTAAGAAACCGAAAAAAGTTTCTTTTTTTAATGAAATAACTGAAGAAGAAGAAACACACACATATATATTCAATGAAAAAAAGGGTAATAAACCAATTCTTTTTATTGAAAAGTATTGTAGGCATTCAAAAGGCAAATGGGCAGGACAACCTGTTAAGCTAGAGCTGTTCCAAAAAGCATTTATACAGGCACTGTTTGGTTTTGTTGATAAAGATACAGGTATACGCAAGTACAAAAAAGGTGCTCTGTTCATAGGCAGAAAAAATGGTAAGTCTACAATGGACTCTGGCCTTGCTAATTACATGCTAACAAAAGACGGTGAGGGTGGAGCAGAGGTATATTCAGTTGCTACCAAAAGAGACCAGGCAAAAGTAGTATGGGACGAAGCCAAAAGAATGATAAAAAAGTCACCGGCATTACAAAAAAGAGTTAGATGTCTAGTGGGTGGCATCTACTACGATGCTACAGAAAGTTCTTTCAAGGCACTTGCTAGTGATAGTAATTCATTAGATGGACTAAACGCTCACTTTGTTATATGTGATGAGGTTCATGCTTGGAAAGACAAGAATTTGCTAGACGTAATGTATGACTCAATGAGTGCTAGAGAGCAACCAATGCTTTTAGAAACTTCTACAATGGGTACTATTCGTGAAAGTGTATTTGATAATGAATATGAATATTTTTCTGAAATAATAGCAGGTTATGAAGGCAAAAGTAACATAGTAGACGAAACAGTATTGCCGGTCATTTATGAATTAGACAACCCTAATGAATGGCAAGACGAAAAGAAATGGTATAAAGCTAATCCAGGGCTAGGAACAATAAAAAATATTAAGGACTTAAGAGACAAAGTAAATAGAGCTAAAAATAATCCGACTGAATTAGTAAATTTACTTTGTAAAGACTTTAACATCAGGCAAAATGACCAAGACAAGTGGATAACTTTCGACATAGCAAATAACGAAGAAACATACAACATAGAGGAGTTATTTGACACATATGCAATTGGTGGAGTTGATTTGTCAAGTACGACAGATTTAACATGTGCCACTTTACTGATTATAAAACACGGTAAGAAATATGTATTACAGCAATACTTCATACCAAGCGAAAGACTAGAATTTAAGATAAAAGACGATAAAATTCCTTATGATAAATGGGAAAAACGAGGTCTTGTAACAATTTGTGAAGGAGCAAAAGTGAATTACAGTGATGTAACGCAATGGTTCCTAAGAATGCATAATGAACATGATATATCAGCATTATGGATTGGCTATGACCCCTGGAATACTCAGTACTGGGTAGAAGAAATGAAAGATTATGGCTTTGAAATGGTTGAAGTAAGACAAGGAGCTAAGACAATGAGCAATCCAATGAAACAATTAGAAGCTGATTTGATAGAAAAAAACGTAAATTATAACAATAATCCTGTTTTAAAATGGTGCTTATGCAATACGTCAGTCAAAAGAGACGAAAACGACAACATGAGACCAGTAAAGGGGCAAAAACAAAGAGCAAGAATAGATGGTGCAGTAAGTTTAATAATAGCTTACTGTGTTTTATATGAGAAAATGAATGATTACTTAGCAATGCAGGAGGAATGAAATGAAGAAAGAAAAAAGAAGCTTATTCGATATGCTTTTTGGAAAGAAAAAGCAGTATCAGAATTTAACACAAACGCAATTTCAGATGCTTAATAGTTACAATGCGCAATTTACCACGCTAGGCACAGATACTTATGATAGCAAAGTAGCAAGAGAGTGTATAGACAGAATAGCAACAAATTGTGCAAAACTTATTCCAAAACATATACAAAACTCAATTAGTAACAATGTACAGGGTGACATAAATTATTTGCTAAGTGTTCAACCTAATGAAATAATGACAAGATTTGACTTTATATATAAAACAATATCGATGCTCTACACTGATTGCAATGCTTTTATATTTATAGCAAAAGATGAGACAGGTTTCATAACAGGTTTTTACCCGGTTTTGGCACAATCGTATATACTGCTACAAAATGAAGAAGGAACACCGTTATTACAGTTTCAATTTATTAATGGGAAATTTTACACATTACCGTATACAGAGCTAATTCATTTAAGGCTTTTTTATAATAAACATGATGTTTTTGGAACTAATAATAGCGTGTTAAGAACAGATTTAGAAACAGCACATACTGCAAGCGAAGGAATAAAAAATGCAATAAAAACTAGCAATAACTTAAAAGGTATTTTGAAATACACTAATTCAATGCTTAAAGATAAGGACATTAAAGCAAGTAAAGAGGCCTTTGTTAAAGATTTCTTGAATTTAGAGAATGAAAGCGGAATTGCAGCAGTAGACGCCAAAGCAGATTTTGAAGCAATCAATTTAAAACCAATCACATTAGACAAGGCACAATTAGAGCAAGTAAATAATAACATTTTTGACTATTTCGGAGTTTCTGAAAAGATTATAAGAAATAGTTTTACTGAAGAAGAATGGAATGCCTTTTATGAGGGAGTAATAGAAGCAAGAGCAATGCAAATGAGTAATGCTTTTACAGTGAAAATATTTAATAGGCAATCTATAAGAAAAGGACATAGAATTGTATTTACAGCTAATAGGTTGCAATATGCTAGTTTAAACACGAAGATAAAACTACTCGAGGCAGTAGCTCCATGGGCAATGATAAGAGTAGATGAAGGTAGAGAAATTTTAGACTTAGCGCCTCTGGGAGGAGAAGAAGGAAACAAAATTTTACAAAGTTTAAACAATATAGATAGTAAATATGCTAATCAATATCAAGTTGGAGGTGAAGGCAATGGAGAAAGCAATTAAAGAAGTACGACTTACAGAATTACGTGCATTAGATGACGATAAAATGATTATAGAAGGGTATGCTGTGGTTTTTGACAACCCAGCAACACATTATGATTATACAGAAGTTATAGACAAAAACGCTTTTAACGGCTGTGATATGTCAGATGTATGCTTTAAGTATAATCATCAAGATAATTTTTTAATATTGGCAAGAACAAGAAATAATAGTCTACAGCTAATAGTAGATGATAAGGGCTTAAAAATAAGAGCTGAGCTAATAGACACAACTAATAATAGAGATGTTTATAAGATGATAAAGGCAAGTTTATTAGATAAAATGAGCTTCGCTTTTACCGTAGATAAAGAAGAATATGATTATGAAACTAATACAAGAAGAATACTACATATAGATAAGCTATATGATGTATCTGTTGTAGATGTTCCTTTCTATGATAGCACAGAAATTTATGCAAGGAGCAAGGAAGACTACTTAAAGGAAAAGAAGAAAAAAGACCTAGAGCTTGAAAAAGAAAAAATAAAACTTATGTTAAGTTTATAATCTCGAACGAAGACTGGTGGTAGAACTGGTCTTTTTTTGTTGGTAGAAACAAAATAGAGCTTTATAGAAACGGTGGTAGAACTGTTAAAAACAAAAAATAGGAGGTAACAAAAAATGACTTTAAAAGAAATTGAAGCTAGAAAAGCTGAGATATTTAACAAGATAAACGATGTTAAATCTGAAGAAGAACTAGCAGAGTTAAGAAAAGAGGCAGAGGCAATAAATAAAGAGGTTCCAGAAGATGAGAAACCAGAAGAAAAAAAGTCTGGAGAAATTTCTCATGAAGAAGAAAGAAGTTTGTTAGCTGATGTCAAAGAGTTAGAAAAACGAAATGTTGAAGTAAAAGAAATTCAAAAAATCAAGGAGGAAAGAAAAATGGAAAAGGAATTAAACAAAGACAATGTATTTAAGTCTGAAGAATATCGTTCTGCATGGGCTAAAACATTAATGTGCAGAAACGATTTCACAGAGGCTGAGAAAAGAGCGTTAGATGTTGCGCTAACAACAACTGCGACAACTTACGTAGCTCCAAGTTCAGGAGCTGATGGTGTGAACAATGGTGGACTATTTATCCCAGAAACTGTTTCAATGGAAATCTTAAGAGAAATGGAACTAGAGTCTCCATTCTTAAGAGACATTGCTAAAACATACGTAAGAGGACTAATAACATTCCCTTATAAGAAACAAAGTTCAGGAGCTGAATGGGTAACAGAAGGAAAAGACAATAAATTAGAGTCAGACGAGTGGACAGAATTAACTTTTGCACAAATGGAACTTTCTAAGACTATAAGAATTACTTGGAAATTAGAGGCAATGGCTGTTGACCAATTTGTAAACTATATAATTTCTGAAGTTGCTAGAGAAATGAGAGAGGAGTTAGCAGACAAACCATTTTATGGTACAGGAATTAACGAAATCGCAGGTATTTCTCTAAGTGGAAATAATATAAGTGCTGAATATGAAGCTACAACAACATCTCTTGAAGCTATAAAAGCTGGTCTTGCTTTACTTCCAAAGAGAAAGAAAACAGGAGCTAAAATATATATAGCTGAAGATATGGCTTTAGACATAGCATTCTTAAAAGATGATAACGGCATGTATATTAATAACCCTGTAAACGGTGTAGGTCTTGAAAGTATCGCAAAATACAGAGTAGAAGTTGACCCATTCTTAAAAGATGGAGAATTTGTAATTGGAAACCCAATCTGGTACAAAATGAACTTTAATGAAGGGATTTCTGTATCAAAAGACATCATAGGTCGTTCAAGAGTAAATGACTACACAGGATACTGCGTAGTAGGTGGAGCACCAGTTCCAAACTCATTTGTTTATGGTAAAAAAAAATCGGAACAGACCCAGAAATCACAGAACTAACTATTACACCAGTTGCAGAGCTAGAAGCGCCAGTTGAAGCTAACACAAAGGTTGCTGACTTAAGTGCAACAGGAGGAACAGCTCCTTACACTTATAGTTTAAAAGCTAGTACTGGAGACAATGATGAATTTAAAATAAGCGGTACAGAGGTGCAAGCAGCAGCTCAAATTGCAACAGCTGGTAACAAAAATATAACTGTTATCGTAACAGATAGCAAACAAAAAACTAAAGAAGCAACTGCTCAAATCGTAATAGAAGAAGCAGGAGTTTAAAATAAAAGGAGGGCTATATGGACGATTTGCTAAAACTTGTTAAACAATGCTTAAGCATTGTTGAGACAGCTACATTGAAAGACGAAGAAATTAAAATGCTTATACTTGCAGGAATAGCAGACTTGAATAGGCAAGGTATTTTTGCAACGCAAGATACTAACGACGCATTAATTCAGTCTGCTATTGTTATGTACGTAAAAAGCAATTTCGGCAATGTAGATATAAAAGAAAAAGAATTAGCACAGAGCACATATAGCAACCTCTGTGCTAATTTAGGTCTAAGTGAAGATTACAAGGTAGGTGATAGCAATGCGTGATGTAAGTTGCAAGTTGCTATCTACTACTCTACAGACAGATAGTATAGGTGTACAAAAAGAAGTTGTAACAGAAGTAGAAATACCAATCATAAAAACTGAGGAAGTCTACAAGGACGAATTTTATGAAGCTAATGAGCAAGGTTTTAAGCCTACTTTAAGGCTTCGTATCAGTAGTTTAAACTATAACAACGAAGAAGAACTTATCTATATGGGAACTACTTACTCAATTATTCGAGCAACTGAGCCCTATGCAGATGAGACTGTTCTAGTTTGTGAAAGGAAAGTAAAGAATGTCAAAAGCAATTGATGTTAGTTTATTAAATAAAGAGCTAATGAAATATCTGGAAGAATACAAAGAAGACATTGACGAGGAAGTTGAAAAAGTGGCAAATAAAGTAGGAAAAGAAGCTGTTGCAGAACTCAAGCAAATTTCTCCAAAAGGAGCAAGAAAAGAGTATTGCAAAGGTTGGAGACTGAAAAAAGATAAATTGGGAAGGAATAAATACACTGTAAAAATTCATAACAAAACTGATTATCAATTGACGCACCTTTTAGAGTTTGGACATGCCACAAAAAATGGAGGAAGAACTAAGCCACAACCTCATATAAGACCTACAGAAGAAAAATATTCTAAGGAATTTGAAATACAACTAAAAAGGGAAATAGGAGGCTTAAAATGACGCTAAAAGAGAAACTTGAAAACTTAAAAAGCAGGTGTGAAAATGCGGGATTTAATTATGCTTATGGTAAGTTTGGCGAGCCAACAGAGCCTCCACATTTAGTTGCAATAATTGTAGATACTAATAATTTTATGGCTGATAACAAAGTCTACTTCGGACAAGTTCCAATACAACTAGATTACACTTATGTTCACAAAGACTTAGAAGCACAAGAAAAAATAGAAAATGAAATTTTAGGCGATATTGCTTGGAATAAAACAGAGGAAACTTATTTGCAGGACGAAGACGTTTGGCAAGTGAGTTATTTTTTTGAAATTTAAAAATTAAAAGGAGGAATTTAAAATGCCAGATACAAGTAACAAAGTTTTATATGGTATTGAGCAATGCTATGTTGCAAAAATAACTGAGGAAGATGGAGAAATCACATACGGAACTCCATTTGCAATGCCTGGTGTAGTAGGAGTGAACTTTGACCCTGAGGGCGAAGAAAGTCCATTCTTTGCAGACAATATAAAATATTTCATTGCAAGTTCAAATCAGGGCTATGCTGGAGACCTTGAGATTGCTATAACACCAGAGCAATTCTTAAAAGAAATTTTAGGAAGAACAGCAGATACCAATGGTGCAATCTTTGAGAATGCTGACGATAAGCAGGCAAGGTTTGCGTTTATGTTCCAAGGACAAGGAGATGCAAAAAACAGGAGATGGATATTCTTCGACTGCACAGCTAGCAGACCAAGCAGGGAAAATAACACTAAAGAGGAGTCAATTGAAGTTGGTACTGAAACTATATCAATTACAATGTCTCCACGTTCGACTGATAAGGCTGTTATGGCTTATATAGAGCCAAACGATACTAACCAAGATGTATACGATGCGTTCTTCACAAAAGTATATGAAAAGAACGCCACAGCAGGAGTTTAGGAGGAAAAATGAGAACTATAACAATCAACAATTCTGAAATTAAAATTGCTTGCAATGCTCTAACTTATATGTATTATCGCAAGATATTCAACAAGAATATTTTTGATGATATAGATACAGTTAGAGACTTTTTACTTTTACAATTAGGTTCTGATAATTTAGACATAAAAAATGAAACGCTAGAAACTATAACTCTAAAACTAAACTCATATATTGAGGCTCTTAATAGATTAACATATGTAGCTATCTACACTAACAATCAAGATGTAGAAGATTATACAAGATGGATAGAGAAAAATGAAATATTAGAGCAAGAAAATGATTGTATAGCAACAATAATCGAAGAAATAGTTGATTGCTTTATAGATGAAAAAGTTTCTGAAGAACTAAAAAGAATAAATGAAAGTTCTGGAGATGACACTGAGGTGTTGTTTCCGGAACATTTCTTTTTATCAGCATGTTTGAGACTAGGTCTCACAATTGAAGATTTAAAAACTCTAACATATATCGATGTTATGAAGATATTCTTGTCTACTACAAGAGAAAAAAAGAAAAAAGAGAAAGTAAGAAAAGCTACACAAGCCGATTGGGATAGATTGGCTGGAAGATAGGAGGAAGTTATGGCTAAAGGTATAAAAGGAATAATAGTAGAAATAGGAGGAGACACTAGCGGTCTTCAAAAAGCGCTAACAAAAGTTAATTCCACAACCTCTAGTTTAAGTAAGGAGCTTAGAGGTGTGAACTCTTTACTTAAGCTAGACCCTTCTAATACTGAATTGTTAGCGCAAAAGCAGACTGTATTATCTAAAAATATCGAAGAAACGAGCGAAAAATTAAAGCTTTTAAAAAACATTCAGGAGCAGGCAGATGATGCAATAGCGAACGGAACTGATATTTCTGAAGAAAACTATAGAGCATTACAAAGAGAGATAGCTAATACTGAAAGCAAACTCAAAACTTTGCAGGCACAGTCGTCAAAGTGGACAACCGCAGGGAAAGCTGTAGAGGAGTTTGGAAATAAAATAACAAATGTTTCAGATAAAGTAGATAAATTAGGAAGTACATTAACAACCAGTTTAACAACACCAGTTATAGGACTGGGGGCAGCAGCCGTTGTGACTGGAAATAGCTTTGAAGCTCAAATGAGTAGAGTTCAAGCTATTGCAGGAGCAACTAAGGACGAATTACAACAATTAACTGACCAAGCAGTCCAGCTTGGTTCTGAGACCAGTTTTAGTGCTACAGAAGTTGCAGAAGGTATGGAAAATTTGGCCAGCGCAGGCTTCACAACTAATGAAATTATGGAAGCAATGCCGGGCCTTTTGGACTTGGCTGCATCAAGTGGAGCTGAACTTGCAATAGCCTCTGAAATTGCTGCAAGTGCAATAAGAGGGTTTGGACTTGAAGCAGACAAGTCGGGACATATTGCTGACGTTTTCGCTGAGGCAGCAGCAAGGACAAATGCACAAACAGAAGATATGGGCGAAGCAATGAAATATGTTGCTCCAGTTGCAAAAACAGTAGGTCTAAGCATAGAAGAAACTGCGGCAGCAATTGGTATTATGTCAGATGCAGGCATTAAGGGCAGTCAGGCAGGTACAACGTTAAGAGGAGCATTAGTTAGAATTGTAAAACCAACAAAGCCAGTCAAAGAAGCGATGGAAGATTTGAATGTTGAATTTTATAAATCTGACGGAACAATGAAATCTTTAACTGAGATAATAGATGATTTGAGCAAGCATACAAAAGGCCTAACAGACGAAACTAAGAACCAAGCACTTGCACAAATCTTTGGAACAGAGGCTCTTTCTGGAATGTTAGCTCTTGTAAATAGAGGTGCAGACGACTTAGAAGATATGACGAAGTCTTTTGAAAAAGCAGACGGGGCAGCTGAAGAAATGGCAGATACAATGCTTGACAACACAGCAGGTTCATTAGAGAGTTTGAGTGGTTCTATTGAAAGTGCTGGAATTGCAATTCAAAAGTCTTTGTCTCCAGAAATCAAGAAACTTGCAAAATGGATACAAGACTTAGTTGACGAATTTACTAATCTTTCTGAAGAAGAACAGCTTAACATAATTAAAACAGCTGGTTTGGTTGCTGGGATAGGCCCTCTGCTTAAAATATTAGGAACAACAGGAAAGACTTTAGGAACAGTAACAAAAGGCTTAGGAACTTTTAGTCAAGCCATAGCCTTGACAGGGAAAACATCAACAAAAGCTTTTGCAGAGGCATCATCTTCTACACAATCTTTAGCAAAAGCTCTTACAGCATTAACAAGTCCGTTGGGTATTATATTAACAGCAACTGCTGGAGCAATTGGAATGGGGCTTGCTCTGTCTAATGAGCAACTCGCTTATGCTGAAGCAATTAATGAATCAACGAAAAACATGAATAAGGCAATTGAGGAGCAAAAGCAATTCAGACAAGCACAAGACGAGACTTTAAATTCAACCCTAACCGAAGCACAAAATATTCAAAACTTATCAGATGAACTTGAGACGCTTGTTGATAAAAATGGAAAAGTAAAAGAAGGGTACGAGGGCAGAGTTGAGTACATATTGACTGAATTAAATGAAGCTCTTGGAACTGAGTACAAATTAAATGGTAAAATAATCGACAGTTATGACGAAATGACAGAAGCAATTGATAAGTTACTCCAGAAGAAAAGAATTAATGCTATTTTAGAAAATGAAGAAGCGAAATTCAATGAAGCTATGGACAATAAAACGGCAGCATATGACGATATGATTGCTAAAGAAGAAGAACTTGCTACTGCAAAGCAGAAAGTGTTAGATGCGCAACAATTAGTAGACAATTTTGATTATAGTAAGGGAAATGCAAATTTAAAAGCATATTATGACCAGCAACTTAAATATGCAAAGAACATGCAAACCGAAGCAGAAAATAACCTTAACAATTCAAAAAGTCTATATCAAACATATTTGAACGATATAGCAACATATCAAAATGATTATGAGATTGCTTTAACTGGTAGCAATGAAGAAATAAATAGATTAATAAGCTCAAGGACTTTTACATATCAACAATCATCAGCAGATATTGGAGAGGCAATAAATCACAATATACAACAAGTCCAATATGAGGTACAACAATATAGAATAGCAAGAGAAAAAGATTTAGCAAATCAAGATGAAATCAATGCTATAAAAAATCAAAAACAGATAGAGGCTGGAGAAACACAACTAAAAATATTAGCACAACAATTAAGCGACATGACAAGCACTACAGAAGAAATGACACCGTTGCAAATTGAAGCTTGGAAAAACTTAGCATCAGGCTCATTTTCTATCTATAGTGAATATGTAAGCAAACTACCAAAAGAAATGCAGACAAAAATACAAGAAGCTACAGGTATCGTGATTGCTAATACCCCCGAGTTTGCTGAACAAGCAGGAATAATGGGAGAAAAAGTAGCTAGTGAATTTGACAAAAATGGACAAGCTAAAAAAGAGGCTTTGAAAACATTACAAGGATACTATGAAGGTTTAAATGACAAGGAAAAAAACGAACTCTTAAAAAAGACTGTAGGAAAAAAAGCTGACGAAGTAGCTAAGCAATTCGAAAAGGGAGATTACGAAACAAGTGGAAAAAACGTCTTGCAAGGGTTATATAATGGTTTAAATAACAACACATTAGGACAAAATTTAATAAATAAAGCTGCTGGTATAGCAAAAAGTATAGCTAATCAATTTAATATACAATGGGATGAACATTCTCCTTCAAAATTAATGGAAGAAAAGACAGAATTTTTGCTAGAGCCAATTTCAACAGTATTCTCAAAAAGAGAAGGAGAACTTATTAAAACTGCTCAAAAACTAGCAAGAGGAATAATACAGGGCTTCGGCAGTTCATTTAACTTAAAAGATAATGTGACAATACCAAACATGAAGAATATCAATGCACTTAATGGAAATGTTATAAATGGAACAAAAACAATATTCACAACACCGCAAATTGTATTTAATGTGCAAGAACTTGATGAGGCTAAACTTCAGCAATGCTTTAACTATATAAACAGAAAGTTTGGTTCGCAATATTGACAAAATATGACATATGAGTTAAAATTCCATAAAAAGGGGGATTTATTATGGGAATAGCTTCATTAATTTTAGGAATAGTATCAATAATCTTAATCTTTGTACCATTTATATGGCTTATTTCAGTTGTCACAGCTATAGTTGGGTTAATATTAGGTATAATATCTTTAGCGAAAAAAGAAAACAAAGGAAAAAGCATAGCAGGAATTATATTGTCTGCATTAACTATATTATTAGCAATTTTTAATATAAGTAATACTATAAATGTAATGGAGAATATAGCAACAGATTCTCTAGCAGCTATAACAACAGGTAAACAAGAGACTATAACAGATGATGAATTAAAGAGTAATATTGTTATTGATGGCATAGGAATAACTAAGAATGGCGACTTCACATTCAGCATAAAGAATAACAATAATCAAAATGTATATATTGACACAATAAATGTTATTTTTAAAGATGAAAATGGTAATTTTATGAAGAAAGAGAGTAGTAATGCGCAATTTTTTGGAGTTAAGGCAAATTCAGAAATTATTAATTATGTATGGGGATATGATGAAGATTTTTCGGAATATCCTAATTATGAGTTTGAAATTGAATTGTCTAGTGATTGGATAATTGAAAATGAAACAATAGATAATTTTGATGTAATTTCTAATGATACAGGAGAGCAAATATCAGTTCAAGTAAGAAATAATAATGATTTTGACTTAAGTAGCATAACGGTAATGGTAGCATACTACAAAGACGATAAAATTGTAGGATGCGTAAACGGATATGCCAATGATACAACAACAAGCGCAAATGGAACAGCATATATAAATGTAGACTATCCAGAAGACTCTGAATATGAAGAAGTACAATTTGATGATTACGAAATTTTCATTATAAATGCAGATAAATAGCAAAAAAACGACGTCTTAAATTCAATTTTAAGGCGTTTATTTTTTAAAATAATATACTTATATGGCTTGATTTAAGCCCAAAAGAGCAGTTTTTTGACTGTTCTTTTTTTATGCGCAAAAGGAGGAAAAAATGGTTAGAGAATTTAAACTAATAAATGAAAAAGGTCAAGAATTTTCCTTGATGGACATATATAATCATTGCTTACTAACAGACCCTTCTGGTCTTGGATATGCATATACTACAGAATATCAACAATTAGGCGAGACCTTTATAAGCAATCTAAGAAATATTCAACAAGGACAAATTAATGGAACTCTAAATTTTATGAATTATGACAACTATACTTCTTTTGTGAATTTTGTGGAAGGCTCAGAAGGTCTAAGGTTTGGATATAAAATACCGTATTCAGATGGTAGTACTAGAGAATATTTCAAAGACATTGAAATTCAGTCTTTAGAGAAAACACAGTTGCAACCTAACGGAATATTATCTGAGCCGGTAGTTTTTGATTGTTTGTCATTGTGGTATGAAGAAAACACAATAATCTATACAATCGAACCACAAACTAACGAGATTCGCTGGGACTTTGAGTGGGATAGCAGGTTTACAGACTATGACACGAGAACACTTCAATATATTAATCAAGGACATGTTGAAGCCCCAATTTACGTAGAAATAGACGGACAAGTTATCAACCCTAAAATTGAGTTATATGTAGAAGGAGAGCTTTATCAGACAGTCGCAATTAACATAGACATAGCTCAGTATGAAAAACTTCTATATGATAGTCGAGAGAACCAATTCTTCATAGGCAAGCAAAATACCGACGGAACTAAAACAACTTTGTTTAGTTTAGACTATATTGACTTTGAAAATGACAACGTAATTAGATTGCCAAAGAATAGGTCTTGTGAAATCAGGCTGACGGCAGACAATGAAGTCCTTAATGCTAAGCTAACAATCTATCCTAGATATAAGGCTGTTTAGGAGGTGACAACGTGGACGATAAAAACCAAGTTATTGTTACTTTCAATAATCAAAACTACGTTATGACATACAACAGTCAAAGTGGTTACTACGAACTAGAAGTTGAGGCGCCAGATGTTGGAGGCATATATAATGCAGAGATAGCTTTTACAGACCTTTTTGGGGAAGTTTCTGAAGAAACAATACCTATTCAAATTTGGGCAAAAGAACCAATTGTTATAGAAACCAACAAAGTCTTTATGTGGATATTTGACTTCAAAGACTTTTCTGTAAAAGACATTGTCGAGATTGCAAATTATGAAATCAATATAGATGAAGAAACAAACGCAAATACAATCGTTGATGTTCTAAAGAAAACTACAGCTAAGTCGAGAGACATAGTAGCCATAAAGAAAAACAACAAAGTGATTTATTGGGGGACAATCGATAATATTCAAAATACTGACGGACAAGCATTATATGAATATACAATAAAATATATAACAAACATTTTTAATAGGAACATAGAACTAACTAATGAAGATTTAATAAAGACATCAGGAATAGAAGACTTTATAGCAGCAGCTATTAAGCAGAATTACACTTACAACGCTGATACTTTTATTAATCTTGACTATCTTGAAGTAGAAATAAAAACACATACGAAAAAACAGACAACAGTTTCAAATGTGCAAGATGGCATTTATAATTTACATACTTATATGACTAACTGTACGCAGTCTTATGACGTTGTGTACAGCTTTTCTATAATTAATAAAAAATTAGTAATGACAATAGAAATTAAAGAAGCAGAAAAAGAACTAATTGACGTAAATGCCCAGGCAATTTCAAACTATGTTGAAGTCTTCGAAACAGATGTGGTTAGCAAAGTTACAGTGTTGTATGACAAAGTAAATGACAAAGACCAAAAAGGACAGTACACTCTTTTCTTACTGAACGACAGAACGACTACAACTAATCAGAATGACACTAATAGAGCAGATGGAAAAGTGGAGACTGTATACACGACAAACTATGAAGATGCACCGCAGAAAGCGCTAGACACAATGAAAGCTAATGCTTACAATCACAATATCACGTTTTCATATTACGACAGATTTATTCCAGTTGGCACACCAATTGCAATAAAAACAAAAGAGTCTTTAATATTTGATACATATATTTCTGCGATAAAAATTACGCAAAATAAATTCTATGAGTACACGTGCGGAAATATTCGTATTAACTTTATCGATAAATTATTAAAAGAAAGGAGGAATTAACATGTTAAAAGGACACGTTTTTTCAAAGCAGCTTTTTGGCAACCCAATTTTTGCCTTATTCATAAATACTTTTTTAAATGGCAGGAATGGAGTTTCGAGCAATTACAAAAACGCAATGCAAGTAACATACAGTGGCTCTACGGTAACTGTAAACAGTGGAGCGGTTTGCATTCAAGGAAGGTTTTTAGAAGAAGACACCTCAACGCCGATTGCTGCTGGAACTAATTCAGCTTATTGCAAATTAGTTATAGAAATTGACCTAGACAAAGAAAATACAAATAGTTCTTTTGCACAAGGAGCGTACAAGATTGTTACAGCTACATCGGGCTATCCAAATTTAACGCAGAACAACATAGTAAAAAATGTTTCAGGTGTGTATCAGTATGAACTCGCAAGATTTAGGACAACGAGTTCTGGGATAACAGAGTTTCAGGATATGAGGACATTCTTAGACTTTGACAGCATCTATGATGAACTCGAAGCGGAACTTGATAGTATTAAGCAAAGCTATACTGATGATTACGATGCAATCAAAACACAGTGTGAGCAAGTTTTGGCTCAGCTAGAAGCGGAACTCTCTAGTGTAGAAGACGGTTCTGCTTATTTGTTAAAAACAGGAGGAACAGCTAATGGAAATTTTACGTTTAGTGGTAATATCACTGCTGATAATATTAGCAATAGTGCTCGGAAGCAAGGTTGTTTATAAAGATAATTTTGCAATTTTGACAGGGACTATAAAGGGAGATGGAACGGAGAGTCCAAGTAAAACAATCAATTATCCAGAAGGTTTTACTAAAAGTAATTGCGTTGTATTAAGCAGTAATTTACAGCGTTCATCTACTACCTCGAAAGCATATGGCTCTGTCTATGATAGTTCTTCTTATGTAGCAGGTGCAATTCCAACAAAAATTGCATTAACAGACTCAAATATCTCTTTGGAAATCAGAAATATTTTATTAAGTAATAATTCTGTAAATATTTCAGAATTATCTTCGTCTGTCTCGTATACTTATACGATTGTATTAATGAAAATAGGTGATTAACTATGGCAAATAAAATACTAGAAACAATTGTAGAGCCTTCAAAAATTATTGTTGGTTCTACTTTTTTAATTAAAGTAAAAGTGGACTTGATTGAGTCATACCAGTTAATAGCTGAAAAGGGAGAAAACCTGATTATGGAAACAGGCGAAAATATTATAACGGAAGGAGACTTCTACAATGAACAAGAAAATTAGCGAACTAACAAGTGCATCAAATGTTAGATATAACGATATTGTAATGATACTTCAAAATGGGCAAAACAAACAAGCAACTGTCGATGAAGTCAGAGTAACAAATAGAGAGCTTATTACATTAAGTAACACCATTAATTCAAACGAAAACTATACGTTGCCTCTTAAATACAAAGTAGGCAACGACAGCCTGGAGGTACATTACTGCGACACCAAGCTGAAGAAGGGCGTGGACTATAACGAGGTCGGCTCTACAGGACAAGTATCAAACACAATACAGTTCTTGAGCAGTGTCGGCGACTTAGACATGAGTGCAGTCGACGGTTTCAAGGACTTTGAGGAAACACTAGAATTTATAGTTAGGGGTGATTATAATGACAATTAGAAATATATTAGAAAATTTAAAGCTGAAGAACAACTTTGTAGATGTAACAAGAAGCTCAGACTTTACGAACCCATCAGCTTCAGCGTATAACGAAGTGGACTTCAATACAGTAATAAGTTCGCGAGGCAACTTGCTCACTTTATCTAATGGCAAAATAAAAGTCGGCGCAGGTGTTGATTTTGTTGAAGTTTCAGGCAAAATACAAATTACGTCTGCCGGCAACGCTGTTGGAGGAAAGAACCTTGCCTTAACTTTAAATGGAGAGATGGTAGAAAGAATAATGTACTACACTGACAATAGCAGAAACATTGACAAGGTATTTTCATCAAAGCCAATTGCTGTAAATAAGGGCGATTTAATCGGTGTTGAGTATTACGGGCTCAAAGGCGACGTTATTTCTTCAGGAGAAATCTTCACACATTTGTATGTGAAAGTAATTTAAAGGAGAAGAAAGATGGAAAGAAAAGATAAGGTTATAGTAATCGGCTTAGTAGTCATACTAATTTTTATAGCAGTCAACATATTCTCTACATTACATACTATGAATGATTACGAGGCACGAAAAGCGAGTGGAAACGAACGTTGGCTACAAGTAGAGAACAGAATATTGCAGACAGAAGAAAAAGTAAATCAGTTAGAGGGGGAAATATCGCAATGGAAGAAGTAGTAAAATTAGTTAGTACTTATGGAGTTAGTTTTGTTATCGTAGCAATTTTTTTGTGGGACTACATAGTAAATAAAAAAAGACTAGCTGAAAACCAAGAAATAATAAAAGATACCCTAACAGCTGTAAAAGAGACAGATACAACAATAGCTAACTGCTTAAAAGAAATGCAACAGCAGAACTTAAATACAGCAAAGTCTTTGGAACTTTTGCAAAGACAAATGGAAAATACTGATAAAAAAGTAGACAAGTTGCTAGAAAGGGGTAGATAGTGTGGAAAAATATAGAGGCGATACATACATTTTTAGTGTGGGCATTGAACAGGACGGACAAGCCCAAAAGTTCCAAGTAGGCGACTTAGTTCGACTTGGAGCTAAACGAAGTACATCAGATAAAGAGTATGGCTTATATCAAGAAAAAACAATTGATACAGAGACGGACACAATCGAGTTCGTCTTTTCTAGTGCAGAAACAGCTAAGTTAGACTTTGCAACATATCACTTAGAAATCGAGCTAACGAGAAATGGCAATGTTGAGACTGTGTATAGAGATAAGTTGAATGTGATAGGAGATGTTGTCAATGATAAAGCTTAAATTAAACCAAATTGATAAAATAACAGGCACTATATCCAGCAAAGATAATTTAGTTGGAAAAGTAGGCGGAGCAACAAGTGGTGGAGCAAGTATACAGAGCGTGCTTGATAGTATCTCGGTTTCGGGAGGTTTAAAAGACACGAGACAAACGAATAAGCTTGACATAAGCGGGGAAAATTTGCAAACAAGACGTATAACAAATAGCGAGCTAGAAGAAATTTTCAAAGATTTATAAAAGGAGTTGATAATATGGCAGAACAAAAACCTTTTTTAGATAAAGACGGTGTTTTGTACGTAAAACAAAAGATAAAAACAGCAAATGATAAAAAAGTAGATAAAGTAGAAGGAATGGGACTTTCTCATAATGACTTAACAGACGATTTACTAGAAAAAATAAATAATGCAGGCGACAGTTCGTTTAGTGGAAGCTTTGACGATTTGTCAAATAAGCCAACGACAGTTGCTGGCTATGGCATAACAGATGCAAAGATAGAAGGAAAGACAGTAACATTAGGCTCTAATTCAGTGACAGTGCCATCTAAGGTTAGTGACTTAACTAACGATGAGGGTTTTCAGACAGCTAGTCAAGTTTCAAGCGCAATATCGTCTGCGACACAGAACTTAGCAACAAATGATAGTGTAAGTTCAGCAATTAGCACTGCGACAACAGATATGGCTACAAAAACATACGTAACACAGCAGTTAGCTAACATAAATAAAAAACAAGTTGTTACAAGTACTACTCAAATGACAGATGCTAACACAATCTATTTAATAGCTAACGAAGGAAGCGGAAACAATATGTATGACGAGTACATTGTTGTTGATGGAACACCAGAGAAAGTTGGAACTACCGAAGTTGATTTAACAAATTACGTACAAGAAGATGACTTAGTGCCAATAACAAACGAAGAAATAGACGAAATTTTTGCTGATTTGTAGGTGATGCAAAATGAAATATTTAGATAAAAACGGACTAGAAGCTTGCAAAGAAAAAATAGGTGAAAAAATTAAGATAACTCGAGGCACAATGCAACTAGACAATGCTTTTCTTGCAGGCGTTACATATACAATACCTGTTAACTACAAAGTAGGGGAAAACCGTCTTGAGCTTTATTATTGTGGTCAAAAACTTTGCAAAGGTATCGATTACAATGAAGTAGGAGCTACAGGAACAATGTCAAACAAGGTAAGTTTTACTGAAACTATTGGTGACTTTGACATGTCGGGTGTTCCGGGATTTGAAAACTTTACGTCGACATTAGAACTTGTATTGAGGGGAACTTATGAGTAAAGGAGGAAAGATTATGGAAATCACAATGGACATGATAGTAATGATTGTAACAGCTGTTATTACAGCTGTTTTTGGTATGTGTGCGAAAAGATGGAGTTGGTCAACAGCAGATTATATACCTTTTCAAAACCTTGCTATAGGAATTATAGCAGGTGTTTTGGTATTTTTAGTCGGCTTAAACGGCAACATCTTACAAGCAATCATACTATGCGTTTTCTCAGCTATGACTGCTGGAGGAACGTACGATTTAATTAAAACGAAAAAGGAGGGATAATTATGTCAATGAAAGGAATTGATGTATCAGAGTTCCAGGGGAAAATTGACTGGGCTAAAGTTAAAAATGCAGGAGTAGAATTTGCCCTTTTAAAACTGGGCAACATCTATGATTACGATGCTAACTATAAAGACAGTAAGTTTGAAACTAATTATAAAAATGCGAAAGCGCAAGGAATCAAAGTTGGTGCATATATATACAACTATTGTAATACTGTAGATACACTAAAGAAAGGCTTGAAATGGGCTTTTGAGAAACTGGAAAATAAAAAGTTAGACATGCCTATTTATTTAGACATGGAAGACAAGGACATTCAAGGCGAAAGCAAAGCTACTCTAACTAAGCAAGTAAACGAGTTTGCAAAATACGTTGAAGGAGAAGGCTATAGAGCAGGTGTGTACGCAAATGTTAACTGGCTAAAAAATGAATTAAACCCAGCCGACTTTGACAAAGATGTTTCCGTTTGGGTAGCACAGTATTATAAAGAATGTCAATACGAAGGAGATTATGACATATGGCAATACGCGAGCGATGGGAAGGTAAGTGGAATAAGTGGCAACTGCGACATGAACTACTTATACGACGAATCAATCATAAAAGAAAACGGTTCTGCAACTGGTGACAAAAAGTCAGTAGACGAACTTGCTGAAGAAGTTATTGACGGAAAATGGGGAGATGGCGAAGACAGAAAGGCTAAGCTAGAAAAAGCTGGTTATGATTACGACGCTGTTCAAAACAGAGTAAACGAAATATTATCGGAGAAGAATAAAAAGAAGTCAATCACAGAAGTAGCAAAAGATGTTATAAATGGCAAGTACGGAAACGGCGATGCTCGTAAGAAGAAACTTGAAACTGAGGGATACGATTACGATGAAGTACAAGCAAAAGTAAATCAACTACTTGGCGCTAATGTTACTAAAACTTACACTGTCAAGTCAGGAGATACACTTTCTGGTATAGCAAGCAAGTACAAAACTACTGTTAGCAAGCTAGTAAAAGATAACAACATCAAGAACGCTAATTTGATATATCCAGGACAGAAAATAGTTATTAAATAACAAGTTATATGTCTAATAAATAAAAACAGCTTAGAATTGATTTTAGAAGGTCGATTTTGAGCTGTTTTTTTGTTTTGAAAAAGTATTGACATTATCTCCTTTTGTGATAGAATTATTAAAGAAAATATGAACAAATGTAATATTGCTATTTACATAAAATTATGTTATAATTGAACAGCAAAAACTTGTTTAGTATATAATATAAAAAGGAGGAGATTTTCATGTTGGTTGCGAAAAGGTTTTATCGTGCAGAAGATATTGCAGAGTGGTTTTTGAATAAAAACAGAATACAAATGAATTTTGAAGATTCGGAATATATAACTAATTTAAAATTGCAAAAATTATTGTATTATGCACAAGCATATTTTTTAGCAAAAAAAGATACTCCTTTATTTGAAGAAGATTTTTTAGCTTGGGAACACGGGCCAGTAATTAGAAAGATATATGATAAATATAAGGGCAATGGTGCAAATGGAATAAAGTATGATAGCGATTTTAAAATTGATATAGATGAAGAAACAGAAAGAATATTAGAAGAAGTATACAATGAATATGGACAATATACTGCTTGGAAATTAAGAAATATGACGCACGAAGAAGAACCTTGGAAAACAACACCAAGAAATGAAATAATTTCCAAAGAGAAAATAAAAGATTATTTTAAGCCAAGGGTTGCTTAATGCAAAACTGTATCGCGAATAATAATCATATAATACTATCTTTTAAGTATTCTGTAAAAAATAAAAATTATACAATAGAAAAGAAAACAAAAGCAAAAGAAAAGTGCAATAAAATAATTCAGAATCTATTTGAAAGACTAGAAGAAATATCAAAATTAACATGGGAAGAATCACAAAACAGACCTAGAGAAGCTGGTTATGAAATGATACCAATACATGAATTTAAAATAAATCTTGATAATATAAAAAAAGACTTAATATTATCTGACGATAGTAAAATAATAGTTTTTAGATTTAATAACCAAAAATGCAGAATATTGGGAGTTCGTTCACAAGAATGTAGTTCTATATTATATATAATAGGATATGATTGGGATTATAGTGCCTATGGCCACGGTAATTAGCAACAAATTAAGCATATAATAAAAGAAAGTTTTAGAGGATGTCAAAAAAGACATCCCTTTTATTTATCAGATATATAACCGGATAAATAAAAACAGCTCAGAACCGAAAATAATGCGTCGGTTTTGGGCTGCTTTCTGTTTTTGAAAAAGTATTATATTTTAATGCATTGTATTGTAGCATTAAGAACTAGTTAATCTAGCTATTTCTTGTGTTTCAAGAGGCTATACTTTAATGCAATTTTAATGCAACACGAAAAATAAAGTGAAATAATACAAAATATGAAAAACTAAAAAATGCTTATTTACCAATACTTTCAGAAAATGTCAAATAATCTAAAATATTGATAAATAAGCCAAAAATGGTGGGCCAGGAGGGATTCGAACCCCCGACCCCACGCTTAGAAGGCGTGTGCTCTATCCAACTGAGCTACTGACCCAAAAATAATGCAATTAATATAATAACACCATTTTAAAAAAAAGTCAATAAAATTGGTGGAAAAAAGTTTAAAAATATTATATAATATGTTAAAATTCAAAGACAATTTTATATAAAGACAAAGTTACAAATACATATAGACTAAACTATAATTAATATAACTATAAATTCTAATCAAAGATGCATAAAATGTACCAATAAAAATAATAATAAATAAAAGAATAAAAGGAGTATGTATGGAAAATGAGAAAAAACTAACAATTGAGCATCTGTTTTGGTATTTCGTAATATTTAGCATTTTAGGGCTAGTAATAGAAACGCTGTATTGCTATGCTAGCACTGGCGTGTTAGAAAGCCGAAAAGGACTTATTTGGGGACCATTATGCCCAGTTTACGGTGTTTGCGGAACATTTTTGGTCTATATGCTATACAAGCTCAAATGTAAAAGCACAGTAGGCATATTTGTTGCAGGTGTTATAATCGGCTCGATTTCAGAATATTTTTTAAGTTACGCATTAGAAGCAGTATACGGAACAAGGTTCTGGAATTATGAATATTTAAACTTTAACATTAACGGCAGAATAAGTTTGCTTTTTTCACTGTATTGGGGTATCTTATCCATATTAATAATGAAAATTGCAAAACCATTGATAGACAAATTTATCGCCAGAATGAACCCAAAAACAAAAGGAGCATGGGAAATAGGAATTTTCATATTCTTGTGTATAGATTGCGTTGTTACAATATGGGGCATACAAACATACCAAAACAGGGTACTATACAACAAGCAACCAGAAGAAATAAAAGGACCATTATCAAGAATAAGAATAGAAATAGAAAATAACTATTTTACAAATGAGCGAATGTCCAGAAACTTCCCAAACCTAAGGGTAAAAAATGAAAAAGGAGAGGAGGTTTGGATTAAAACTCTTTTAGAAGATTAGTCCAACCAAACCGAAAATTAGAAAAAGTACACCAGAAAACTTTTTCATCTTCTCCTCAGAAATATACTTATTTAAAAATTTCCCGAAAACAATGGCAAGAGAGTCGCTAATTACCATACCTAAAATTGCGCCAATAACTAACATTATTTCATAGTCAGGATACTCGATACCAAAACCAAGAGACGCCAAGAAAGTTTTATCACCAAACTCACCAACGAGAATGGTTAATGCAATTATTAATGTATAGTTTAATTTTAAATTTGATATTTTTTCTAGAATTGAAGCTTTCCCTTCTGAATCAGAGGACAGCTTCTCTTTTTTTGGTAGCAAAGAAATAACGCCAATTAAAATAAATGACAAATATGTAAAAAACTTAATAGCATTAAGCAAAGCCTGATTCTCCAAAACTCCAACATGGCTTCCAAAAATAATAGCAATTCCATGGCTAAAAAACGAACCTATAGCAATTCCTAAAAGAATGTTCCTAGGTCTCACTGAACCAGAAAAAGAAAGCACCAAAAGCTGCGTTTTGTCACCAAGCTCAGCAATAAAAACCATAATAAAGGATAAAAAGAGCGGATAAAGCTGTTCCATTATTACCTCCTTTACATTAATTTATATTATTTCGAAGCAAGGTATATGTATATTTGTTCGAATTTTTCCTGAAACTAACGAAATGTGAAAGTTATGTGAAATATATTGCATAAAAATGGAAAAGATGATAATATAAAGCCGTGAAAAACATACGGAAATAAGGAATGGAGGAAATTGAAGTGATAGAAGTAAAGAATGTCACAAAAAAGTATGGAACTACCATAGCTGTTGATAGCATTAGTTTTACTGTTAATGATGGCGAAGTGGTAGGATTTTTACGCCCAAATGGGGCAGGAAAAAGTACAACAATGAACATGATTACTGGCTTTATTGAACCTACTAAAGGTCAAATCGTTATCAACGGAGTTGATATATCAAAAAGACCTAGAAAAGCAAAAAAAGAAATAGGCTATATGCCAGAAAATGTACCATTGTATTATGAGCTAACTGCTAAAGAGTTTCTTTCTTACATGGCAGAGCTAAAATTAGTAAAAAGAAACGAAAGAAAACAAAAAGTAGAAGAAGTTATAAAAGAAATGGGCTTGGAAGATGTTAAAAACAAGCTAATTAGAAATTTATCAAGAGGTTATAAACAAAGGGTAAGCCTTGGAGGAGCACTTATTGGCGACCCAGATGTAATAATACTTGATGAACCAACAGTAGGTTTAGACCCAAAACAAATAACTGAAATACGTAACCTAATAAAAAAACTAGGAGAAAAACATACAGTAATTTTAAGTACACATATTTTATCAGAAGTTAGCCAAATTTGCGAAAAGGTTATTATCATAAACAAGGGTAAAATAGTAGCTATAGACACACCGGAAAACCTAGAAAAGACTACAAGAGAACAAAATGGCATTTCTATAACCGTAGAAGACCCAAAAGGCAACATGAGCAAATTGAAAGAAAAAATAAAAGAAATTGACAATGTGGAATTGGTAAAGGACAATGAAGATGGAACAAAACAATATGTAATTACAACTGCATCTGATATTGACTTGAGGAAAAAACTATTTGAAGTATTGCCAAAAGAAGAAATTGTAATATTTGAATTAAAGAAAACTGAAAACACGCTAGAAGACGCATTCATCAAATTAATAGACACAAGCAAACAAGAAAGTTCAGCTAGCGAAAGCGGAAAGCAAAACAATAAAAACAAAGAAAAGAAAGCTAGTGCTGAAAAGTCAAACAAAGCAAAAAAACAAGATAAAAAGGAGGAGAAAAAATAATGTGGGCAATTTATAAAAAAGAACTAAAAACATATTTCTTATCTCCGATAGGATATATAACCATAGGTATTTTTATGCTTATGTATAGCATATTCTTTTACTTAACAACAGTAGAATCTTTATCTGTTGACATGGGGAATTTGTACTATGCTACTGCTAGGTATGGCTTGCTACTAATGGTACCACTACTTACAATGAGAATGTTCTCAGAAGAAAGAAAAAACGGAACAGAGCAGTTATTACTTACATCGCCAAGAAGTGTTACCTCTATAGTACTTGGTAAATTCTTCGCAGCAGTAACGGTAATATTCATTACAGTATTACTATCAACAATTTATTCTGTAATAATTAGCTTTTTCGGCACAGTAAACATACCAACTGTAATAGTAACTATGTTTGGCTTCCTATTAGTAGGAATGGCAGCCATAGCGGTTGGAACTCTTGCTTCAAGCATTACAGAGAACCAAATTATAGCAGCAATTATAACAATAATAGTAATAGTAGCGCCATGGTTCTTGGTTGATATAAGTAGCGTATTTTCTAGCATAGACCTAATGGACAAATTTATGAAATTTCCGTATGGATTAATATCAGTTTCTGATTTAGTAAGCCTAATATCAATCATAGTTATGTGCTTGCTGATTACAATAGTATTAATAAAAAGAAGAAAGGCAGTTAAATAGGAGAGGGGTGAATTTTAGTGGGAAACAATAAAAAAGAAAAGAGCAACAAGAAAAATGAAGCTCAGAAAAATAAAAAAACTATTCCAGACAATACAGAAAACAAGGAATTAGTAGTAAAAAAGGAAAAGACTTTTAAAGATAAAAAAGCAAAATGGCTAAGACAAACTTCTCTAACAGTTGTGCTAATACTAATTATTGTGGCGGCATGCATAGGAATAAATATTCTTGTAGAAGAAGTAAACATTGCAGACATAGACTTTACAAAAGACAAAGTATTCAGTCTTTCAGATATGTCAAAATCAATGATAGGTGGAATAGATAAAGAAGTTGAAATAATGTTAATCAACCCAGACATGATTAATCAAATGGTAGGAACAAATTACAATGGAATAGAAGATGTTGCAAAAAAATACAACAGTGTAAACAAAAAAATTAAGATAACCATAATTGATGATGTTAATTCAGTTCCAGAAATCGCAGAAGAATATGGCTTAATGGCAGATAGTACAGGAGTGATTGTTAAGAGCGCAGAAAAAGAGAAACTGCTATCAATATATGACATTTATACATCAGACTATACAACAGGCCAACTAAAGAACGTATCAGAAGAAGCATTAACAAATGCAATAATAGATGTAACTACCGAAGAAAAATCTGTAATATATTATCTAACAGGTCACGAAAAATATTCCGTAGATTATGTATATTATTTTAGAGCAGACCTTGAAGAAGAAGCTTATGAATTTAATGAATTAGACTTATTAACAGCAGGTGAAGTACCAGAAGATTGTTCCGTACTAATGATAACTTCGCTTGCCAGTGATTTAACAGAACCAGAGAAGGATTCTATCTTAGCATATATAAATAAAGGCGGAAAGATAATATTGTTTGCTGACCCAAATACAACAGGAGAAGACCTTCCAAACTTCCAAAAAGTGCTTGACGAATATGGAATAGAATTAGATGAAGGAATAATGCTAGAAGAAGACAGCGACAGAATGTTACTAGGAACACCAAATGCAATATTAGTAACAGTTAGCCCATATACGAGTGTTACAAAAGCAGCAAATATGAATATGAATGCATGCTTTATGAACTCAGGAAGAATTGAAATCGCAGATAGTGAAGAACTAGAAGAATTAGGAGTGCAAGCAGAAACATTAGCAACAACAGGTGCAGACTCGTACTATAGAACCAATTATTCATTAGCAGCAACTGCTGGCAAAACAGATGCAGACGAAGAAGCAGGAAACGCTACTGTTGGAGCATTGCTAAAGAAAACAATTGATGATGACACTACTTCAGAAATGATAGTATATGCGAACAATATATTTGTAACTAATATGCAGGTTCAAATAAGCCAAATAGCAACAATTCCAGCATTAGACCTATACAACAACGAAGACTTGGCAATGAATTCTGTAGCCTACCTATCAGGTAGAGACAACATGATTACAATAAGAAAAGATATTGAAGTAACTACATACACAGTAACAGACGAGCAAAACACAATCATTCTTTCAATAATATTTACAATACCAGTAGTAATAATGCTAGCAGGAATTATTGTATGGCAGTATAGAAGAAGGAAGAAGTAATATGACGCAGAGCCCCCTCATATATATAGTATATATATGAGGGGGATTTTGCATGGCAAAAGCAATTTTCGTGATAATAGGGACAATAATTGGGGCGGGCTTTGCCTCAGGCCAAGAAATTTATAGTTTTTTCAACATATATAAAGAAAACGGTTTTCTAGGAATAATTCTTGCAAGTATCATAATAGGGCTTGTAATGTACAAAGTTATAAAAATGTCTGACAAATTAAATACGGTAAGCTACAAAGACCTATTAGAAAAAATAAGATTGCCCAAAAAACTTTCAGTATTTTTTAACATAATAATAAACCTTTTTCTAATACTCTCATTTTACATAATGGTAACAGGCTTCACCGCCTACTTTAAACAAGAATTCGAAATACCAAGTATATTAACAGCAGTAGCTGTAGCAATATTATGCTATATCACATTCTTAAAAAACATAGAAGGAATTGCAAAAGTAAACACAATAATTATACCAACATTAATAGCGATAGTTTTAATAATGGGGGCAAAAGCAAATATACCAGCAACAATTTCGGGCTTTACTTTAGAAAATATCAGATTTAATTTCGATTGGGTTTTGAAAAGTATAGAATACGCAGGGTACAATACAATACTTCTAATTCCAATGCTCATAAACCTAAAAAAATACACGAAAAACAAAGAAAAAAACATAAGCATTATTTCCACACTTATATTTTTTATAATAACGACAATAATCTATCTCATTATGTTTAAATACAATAACCTGTCAAATATAGAAATACCACTTGTGTATATAGCAAATGAGCATGGCGAAATCTTCAAATTTGTTTATGGAATAGTAATTGTCTTGGCAATATATACAACAATAATTTCAGCCGGATACAGTTTCCTCGCAAATTGCTGTAAGTCAGAAAAAACATACAAACTACTTGCAAAAATAATTTGCTTTTTAGCAATTTTTGTGTATTCACTTAGCTTTGCGGGTTTAGTAAACTTAACATATCCAGTTTTTGGCTTATTAGGAGTAATACAGATAATCGCAATATTAAAACAAAAATAACCAAAACTATTGAAAAAATTAGCGAAAACTGGTATAAATATAGAAGACAAAGGAGGAATAATTTTGAGAGATATAGTACATTTGAATAATGAAAGAGAACCTAAAAAACGTAAAAATAAGAAAAAGCTAATAATTATATCACTTGGAGTTATTCTTGCTATCGTGTTAATTACAATGCTTGTGTATTATTCAAGCAGAGATGCCAGAAACTTTTTGGATACATATTTATTCAGAAAAAATGTAACACAAGAGAAACTAAATTCAATAGACCTAGACTACGACTCAAATACAAGCGTGTTTGCGTATAACAAGTACATATGTATTTTGGCAGAAAATAAATTAATGGAATATAACACATCGGGGAACTTGGAAAATGAAATAAGCTTGGAAATAAACAACCCTGTGTACAGTGTAAATAACAGATACATAGCTATAAGCGAAAAAAACGGAAATACTCTTAATTTAATTTCCGGTTCAGAAATACTATGGACAAATCAGGTGGATGGTAAAATATCGAAAATAAATGTAAATAACAATGGATATGTAAGCATTATTGTAACAGGAACTACAAACAAATCAGTTATTGTGACTTTTGACAACAAAGGAAATGAGCTATTTAAAACATATTTGTCAAGAACAATAGCAGTAGATACAAGTATTTCTAATGATAATAAATATCTAGCATTTGCTGAGGTGAACACCACAGGAACTACAATACAGTCATATGTGAAAGTGGTGGAAATAGAAAAGACAAAACAAAATGCATCAGAATCAATCATAAATACATATGTGGCAGACAACAACAAGCTAATTCTAAATATAAAATATAGTGACAATAACAAAATAGTTTGTCAATACGATAATGAAATAACCTTATTAGAAAACGAAACAAACACTTTATTGCTAAATTTAAACGAGGATGGAAAAAATATAAACTTTGCAAATATCAATCTGGACGGATATGCATATAGAGCAGTAGAGGAAAATGATGGGTTATTTAATACAAATACAGTACTTGAAATGCGCAACGTAAACAGCGACAGAACAACAGTGTACACAGTAGAAGGAACTGCAAAATACATATATAGCTTCAATAATATAGTAGCAGTAAACTTAGGACAGGCAATAGAATTCTTTAATACAAGTGGATGGCTACTTAAAAATTATAGCTCAACACAAGAAGTACAAAATGTTGTAATAGGCAATGGAATAGCAGGAATAATATATCAAGACAGAGTGGAAGTTTTAAATTTATAGTGAGATTAAAACACTTGGGTTGTGGTATGTCAATAATACCGCAACCAAGTGGCTAAATAAAAATAAAGAGAGGGGGAATTTATATGACTATTGTAGTAGACTTAATAGTAATTGCAATCATAGCATTATGCATAATACTTGGTTATGTTAGAGGACTAACAGGTTCGCTAATTAAAATATTATCATTTGTGTTATCAATTGTTATCGCATTCGTACTATTTATACCTATTTCAAACTTAGTAATAGAGAACACACAAATAGACGAAAGCTTAGAACAATCTATAAGAGAAATGATAATAGGAAATGAACAAGAAGAAGAAAGCAATATGCCAGAAGCAATTACGGACTACATAGGACAAAGAGTAGAGCAAGCAGCAGATGACGCAAAAACAGCTGTTGTAGATAGCACTGCAAGAGATGTTGCTGAAACAATAGTAAAAGCAGGAACATGGGTTGTATTATTCATTATAGCAAGAATTTTACTAATATTCCTAAAATTCATAACAGCGTTAATTGCAAAATTGCCAGTAATCAAACAATTTGACAAGCTAGGCGGAATTGCGTATGGACTTATAGAAGGCTTAATTATAGTGTACCTACTACTAGCATTAGTATCATTCATTGCGCCGATGTTTGACAACAGCATCATAGTAGCAATAAAAGATTCTTTTGTTGGAAGCATATTCTATAATAATAATTTGTTGCTTAAGATTATATTTTAGCGAAAATTCAGCAAAAAGCATTGAAATTTGAATAGAAGTTTAGTATAATATAGCATAACTTGTAAAAAAATAGGAGTGAAGAATCTTGAAAGAACAATCTAAAGAAAAAAAAGTTAGAACTAAGAAAAAGAAAAAGCATACCTTTCTAAAGGTAATTGTTATATTATTAATAATAATTGGAATTGCGGCAGCTGTATTTGCTGTTAAAGTACACCAAAATGGTGGAGGAATTCAAGGCGTGCTAAAGACAAGTCTTGGACATGACGAAAATACAGTAAATACACTGGATAAAATATATTGCGTAATTTTGGGAAGAAGCCAAAACTTAACCGATACAATAATGCTTGCATCATATGACCCAAAAACACAAGAGGCAGCATTATTATCAATACCTAGAGATACATTTGTTGGAGATAGCAAAGCATATGCAACAGCATATGACAAAATTAATGCAGTATATCAAAGTGGAGCTGACAATTTACTAGAAGACGTAAGAGAGCTTACTGGAATTGATGTTCAATACTACTTGGAAGTGGATACAGAAGCTTTAAAAGACCTAGTAGATGAAATAGGAGGAGTATACTTTGATGTTCCGATAGATATGTATTATAACGATAATAAACAAGGTTTGCACATCAATTTATCAGCTGGGTACCAATTATTAGATGGAGACAAAGCAGAGCAAGTTGTTAGATTTAGACATAATGCTGATGGTTCAACATATCCATCAGAATATGGCGGAGAAGACTTGGGAAGAATGAGAACACAAAGAGCATTCTTAACAGCAGTATTAGAGCAAACAATAGAAAAAATGGATGTAAACATGATATTTAGCTTCATGGATATAGCCGAAAAATATGTTGTGACAAACTTGGATTTTGATGCTGTAAAAGATTATGTGCCATATATAGTAGAATTTAATATGGATAACTTAGAAACAGATACGCTTCCTGGAACACCTGAATACGCAAACGGTGTAGCAATCTATTCTGTTGACGAAGAAGCGGCAAAGGAAACAATAAACAAATTATTCTATGGAATAGAGCCTGAAATAGAAGACACAAATACAATAACAAATGAAACAGCAACAGATGATAATTCGATAGATGAAGGAAATTCAATAAGCGAAGGCAGTTCAGCAAGCGAAAGTTCAATAAATGTTGAAGTATTAAATGGTACAGGTAGCACAAGTACGCTAGATGAAGTAATATCAAATTTAGAAAGTGCAGGTTTCAATGTAATACAAACAGGAAAAACATCATCTACTTCTAATACAACAGTTATAAATAGAAACAATGAATTAGAAGAAACAGACATAAACAAAATAAAAGAATTAATGAAAACAGAATCATTTGTATCAGGAGATACGGACAGTAGCGTAGACTTGACTATAATAATAGGAAAAGACTACACAAACTAAAACAAAAAAAAGGGGGCTAATATAAATACTAGCTCCCTTTTTGTCTGCGTTAAACTTTTGCTCGCCATAGACTTAAAGGAAAAAAGAAAATTCACCCTAAAAGTGAATTCCCTATAAATATTCCTCGATTTGTGTAAATTTGTATCTTCCGCCTTTTTTAGATTTAGCCCTTTTGCCCTTACTATGCTTTACTGAAGAATGTGTATAATTTTTTCTGCCACCTCTAGGTTTGTTAATTTTCTTTAAAATAACAACAAGTAACAACAGAATTAGAAAAATTAGTAAGCCTCTAAAAAGGTATGTCTCAAAATTAGATGGAGTAACAGCATGCTCAGCAACTAAGTCAGTAGAAAAGGTTTCACCATCAATAACATAAGAAATTTTACCTACAACCTCATTTTCTGCAACTGGAGCAGAAAGCTCCTGATTAATCTCCACTTTTCGCTCAATGTTATTTAAGCCAATAGAATTCTTCATAAGAACTTCAATATCTTCCTTAGCCAAAACATTTAGCTCTCTTGTTTCATTTGTTGCACCATTAACATAAATACTATCTATAACATCATTCTTTTTAACTAAGTTCTGATATGAATAATTCTCGAAACCATAATTGAACAAATTAATACAATCTTCATACCTATCCTTAATAGTATCACTTCCAAACACAACCGCAAGCAACTCCATATCATCCCTTTTAGCAGAAGTTACTATACAATATCCAGACTTATCAGTATAGCCAGTCTTAATTCCAGTTGCCTCAGGATAATAATACTCATCATTTTTAGTAACTAGTCCATTAGTAGTATTAAAAATTCTATCCTCTTTAT
The DNA here is from genome assembly GCA_944390995.1 of uncultured Clostridia bacterium. The sequence goes on along the minus strand of CALXSA010000002.1, from coordinate 21,975 downwards.
TATACTTATTAGTCTTAGGCAAAGTATATTGATTAACCATAGCAATTCTCATAATATCCTCAAACTGCATAGCATATCTACCAATCAAAGACATATCATACGCAGTAGAATAATGGTCATCATTGTGAACGCCATTAGGGTTTATAAAATGAGTATCTAAGCAACCAAGCTCCTTTGCCTTATTATTCATCATCTCAGCAAAATTCTCCACAGAACCCGCAATATGCTCAGCAAGAGCAATCGCAGCATCATTTGCAGAAGGAATAAGCAAAACATTTAGTAACTGCTCAACAGTAAGTTCTTCACCTTCCCTTAGATTTGCATGAGAATAACCAACAGGAATTGAATAAATAGCATTATGGCTAATTGTAACCACATCGGTAAGCTTGCAATTCTCCAAAGTAAGAATAGCAGTCATAAGCTTTGTAGTGCTTGCCGGATACCTTCTCTCAGAAGCATTCTTAGAATACATAACCTTTCCAGAAACCGCATCCATCAAAATAACGGAAGGAGAATTAGTAGAAATATTATCTGGATTGTAATCTTCTGTGCTTATATCAGCAGCCAACAAAACGTTAATTGGCGAAATCAACAAAATAAAAATAATAGTAAAAAACACTATGCTACGAAGTTGTTTCATTAAGACACCCCATTTCTGAAAAAACAACTTATAATGTATAACTATATATTAAAATGGCAAAAAATTCAATATGTTTTTAAATAAAAATGTAACAAATGTTACTGTATAATGGTTTTTAAAATATGTCTGTCCTGCAACGGGAGTTCCATTAAAATAGCCTCGCTCCGTCCCAACGGAGCTACCTGCTCCGCTCAGCTATTTTAATTGGAATCTCCCTGCGCGGACTTTAAGTTCATTTAGACCATTATACTGTAACAACAAATAATAGGAGGTTTTAAATGATAGAAAATAAAAAGAAAATAATAAGCATCGCATTAGTAATTGCGCTAATAATAGGTTTTATAATTTACATGGTAATAAATAACCAGAATGATAACGAAATAAACTTTGAGGAGCTTGTTGCAAATCAAAATAACGAAGAAAATGAGCAGGAAAGCGAGACCAACGAAAACAATACACAAGAAGAAACCAAAAAAGAAATAGTTGTGCACATTACGGGAGAAGTAAAAAAAGAAGGAGTTGTATACTTAGAAGAAGGCTCAAGAGTAGTAGACGCAATAAAAAAAGCAGGAGGAGAAACAAAGGAAGCGGACTTGTCGCAAGTAAACTTGGCATATGTTCTGCAAGACGGGCAGAAAATATATATACCAAATAAAAACGAAAAAATATCTGCCTACACATCGGAAAATATGGGAGAGAATATAGAACAAAACAATACTACAACTAAAAAAGAGGGAGCGAAAGTAAATATAAACACAGCAGGAGTAGAAGAATTAGACCAACTACCAGGCATCGGTCCCGCAATAGCCCAAAGAATAATAGACTATAGAAACGAGCACGGAGAATTTAAAAAAGTAGAAGATATACAAGAAGTAAAGGGAATAGGCGACGCAAAATACAGTGAAATAAAAGATAGCATAACAGTGTGATTTTTTGAAAAAATGAAAGGATTTTATAAGGTAAAGACATCTAATATATAGTTCGAGTTTGCAAAAATAAAAAATATTGTTTATATTTTATAAGAAAAATGAAAGGAAATCATATATTAAAAACATCTAATATATAGAAAGTTTTTGCAAACGAAGAACAATATAGGAGGAACTAATGGAGGAGTTAGTAGAAAAAGCAAAAAATGGAGATAAAGAGGCATTTGCAACTATCATATTGTCTTTAGAAGATGACTTGTACAGAATAGCAGAGTTAAGACTAAGCAACAAAGACGATATATTTGATGCCATACAAGAGACAATAATAATTGCTTTACAATCCATTAAAAAATTAAGAGAAAACCAATATTTTAAAACTTGGATAATAAAAATTTTAATAAATCAAAGTAATTATATTTATAGACAAAAAAATAAAAAGAAAGTAATATCTTTTGAAGAAATAGAGAATGTAGAAACAATTAATACTTATGATTTAGAAAGTTTAGAAAAGACAATGGACTTCAATTTCATGTGTAAAAATTTAAAATATGAAGAAAGACTGATAATAAGTCTGTATTACATGGAAAAATTTACGGACAAAGAAATAGGCAAAGCATTAAAAATAAAAGAAAGTACAGTAACAACTAAAAGAACGAGAGCAAAACAAAAGATTAAAAATATTTTAGAAGAAGGAGGAAGAAAAAATGGATGATGAACTAGATAAGTTTTTGTATGATAAATTAAATTCAGAAAAAAAACTGCCAGAACAAACTTCAAATGAATTCAAGAAAATTGCATATAATACCATTTACGGCGATAGCAAAAAAATAAAGATACGACATTATCCAGTTACAAAAGTGGGAATGGTAGCGTGTGCAATGATATTAGCCACAACCGGGATAGTGTATGCAGGAACAGTTATTGCTAATAAAATATGGAAAGAACCTGAAAAAACTGTTGGTTTCTATAGCGAAGAAAAACAAGAGAATACAATAATCACAGAAGCAGAAAAGCAAAGTACAATGTCTGAGAAAGAAGCGAGAGAAAAGACAAAAGAGATTTTGGAAAAGTTTGGGCATAAGAATGAAAAGATAAAAACAATAGAACTTGAAAATAATTCTAGCAATTATGAATTATACTGGGATATAGAAACAGATAATGGGACATCGATTAGGTTTGATGCTAAAGGAGGAAACAATCTAAAAATAAATTGTGATAATGTCTTAGAAGAAGATATTGAGAAATATAGGACAACAGAAGCGGAAGCAATAAAAACAGCCAAAGAACTCTGTGGGCAATATGGATACGATGTACAGAAATATAATCATACAAAAGTAATGTCAAACTTAGATTCGGAGGAAGAATCTTATATTTGGACAGTCATATTCGCAAAAAAATATGACGAGCTAATAAACGAGTATGAATCAATACATGTTACGTTTATACCAGAAATCAACGAAATAAAATCATTTATAGTAAATGATGAAAAATGCGAAGAAAACCCAATTGAAATAACAAAAGAAGAAGCAAAACAAACAGCGTTGGCTGAAGAACAAAAAGTATCGACCAAATATAAGGTTAAGAATACGTATGTTGATTTAAGCATTGAAAAAATGAATGGTAGTGCATATTTAAGAACCACAGATTACGACCAATATATTAAACAAAGCTATGAAACATATCCAGCAGAGAATTATATAGAATATCGTACTGAAAATAGAATTAGAACAGTATGGGCAGTAACAATAGAATATGATATACCAGAAGGAGAAAACTCAGAGGAGTATTTCGAAGAATACTATACGTATTTTGTGGATGCTACAACAAATGAAGTAATAGGAGGAGAGGACATCTGGTATCTACTAGATGCTAACGGAGTTTATAACGACAATCTGGCATGCAAGATAACTTATTCCTACAGGCTCGTTAATAGCCCTATGTAATAGGTGTACCAGAACAACGAATTGACTGACTAGTTTGGACCTCCAGTTTTCATCAAAATAGTTAACTTAACTATTTTGATAAGAAGGTGTGAATATTTTCACACCTTCTTATATAATAAAAACAAACGAAATTAATGAATATTTTTCTATATTTTGCATATAATATAATAAGCAAAGAAATAACGCATGTGGTAAATTCAAGAAATTTACACATATGTATTGACAGTACAGCATATGAAGTAGTATAATAAATTTGTTGACACACCGCGGGGTGGAGCAGTTGGCAGCTCGTTGGGCTCATAACCCAAAGGTCGGAGGTTCGAGTCCTCCTCCCGCAACCAACTTTTTAATGAGGCAAGTATAAACACTTGCTTATTTTTTTTTAAAGATTGGCTGGAATTCTGCAAAAAATAACTACAAAAATGTAATTGAAATAAACTTTGTACTTCAAAAACAGTTTATAGAAACAAAATTCAAAACAAAGAAAAATTAGAAATGCTAGTACAAATAATAGCGTCAGATATAGGTTGTCTTACAAACCCTCTAAAACTATCAAACAATTTTAAGGAGAGAGACAGACTTTCAACCACGACAGACAAAACAATATATAACTATCTAGGATATTTACAAGATGCATTTATTATAGAAAAGGCAAGGCGATTTGATGTAAGAGGCAAAAGATTCATTGATACACCACAAAAGTACTATTTTACAGATATGGGAATTAGAAATTCATTTTTAGATTTCAGACAAAGTGAAGAAATATCTCATACAATGGAAAATATAATATACATAGAGCTGAAAAAACGAGGATATAATGTTGATGTTGGCTCTGTTGAAATACGTGAAGGAGATGCAAAGAAACAATTAGAAATTGATTTCGTTGCCAACAAAGGAAACAATAAAATTTATATCCAATCAGCTCTGGAAATGAAAACTAGCGAAAAAGTAAAACAAGAGCAACGCTCTTTATTAAATGTGAATGACTTCTTTAAAAAAATGATAATTGTTGGAGATAATGTAACCAGGTCTCGTTATGACAATGGCATTATATTAATGAGTATATATGATTTCTTATTAGATGAAAACAGTTTAGAGTATTAATATATAAAGGCGGAAACTTAAAATAGTTTCCGCCTCCTCCGAAAGAAGTTTCAAGTACAGTCGAAACTTCTTTAAAAAAACCAAAAAATTTAGCTATAGCTGAAACTTGTTGACAAAATAAAAACAGAATGTTAGAATTTATAGTAATAAAAGAAAGGAGAAGACTATGATTAAACGAGAAATGTACTTAAAAAAAATAAGAGACTCCTATGATAGTGAACTTATAAAAATAATTGTTGGTGTAAGACGTTCCGGAAAATCTGTACTAATGATGCAGATTATTGATGAGTTAAAGGAGAAAGGAATTAAAGACGACCATATTATTTACATTAACTTCGAAGATTATGACTACATAGATTATACCGAACCAAAGGCATTTAATAAATATGTAAAGAATAAAATTAAAGATAATGAAAAATACTACTTATTCTTTGACGAAATTCAAAATGTAAAAGACTTTGAAAAAGTAATAAATTCCTTTAGAGCAACATTGAATGTTAGCATTTTTATAACGGGTTCGAACAGCAAGGTTCTTTCAGGAGATTTGTCAACACATTTAGCAGGTAGGTATATTAGCATAAAAATAATGCCGTTTACATTTGCAGAATTCTTAGAATTACAAAAAAGTCAGGGCAAAGAAAAAACTAATGATGATGCATTTATGGAATATATTGAATGGGGAGGAATGCCACTAATATATAATTCTACTAGTATTCAGGAACGAAAAATGTATTTAAGAGATTTATATAACACCGTAATCTTAAAAGATATTGTTGAAAGAAATAGCATTAAAGATGTACACCTCTTAAATAGAGTGATTCAATTTATGATGGAAAACATCGGTGGTGTTATATCTGCCAATTCTATTGCTAGGTTTTTAAAAAGCGACAATGTTACAACAAGTCCAGATACTATACTGAAATATATTGAATACATAAATAATTCAATGATTACAAGTAAAGTAAGCAGATACAATATTCGAGGAAAGTCAGTAATGACATTGCTTGAAAAATACTACTTGGTAGACTTAGGCTTGTTACAACTAAAAAGTACTCCAATTGAAAAGAAAATTGGAGGAAGATTAGAAAATATTGTATATAATGAATTAATTGCCAGAGGATATGATGTTTATATTGGCAAGACGGACAATGGAGAGATTGACTTTATAGTGGACGATTTTGGAAACAGGTCTTACATTCAAGTGGCAGATTATTTATCTAGTGATGACGTGGTAGAAAGAGAATTTGGAGCATATAAGAATGTACCAGATAATTTTCCAAAGTATGTTATCACAATGGATAAGCTAGACTACAGCCACGATGGAATAATTCATAGAAATATTGTTGATTGGTTGCTTGAGAAATAAAAGCTGTTACTAAAGGCGGAAACTATTTTTAGTTTCCGCCTTTAGTAATAAATACAAATTACTCCACATCTGCCTTCCATAAACCATGTTTGTTGCAATAAGCATAAAGAGTAGGTCATTCCAATAGTATACAAAAATTTTTCATGAAATTTCAAAATTTAACAATATTATATTTATATCATTTTCTACCATAAGAATGTTTAGCATAAAAAAACCTCATTACTCTGCTTGAAATGAATTATATATTTCCAATTCTTCTTTAGGTAATTCATTCTCAATTGTTATTTTCTTATAATCGCTATACTTTTCAGAGTTTAGCACACTACTATCCACGTCATTCTCAGTTACAACATTTTCCTCAAATGTATATATTTCCTCTCTAAAGAAACTTGAATGTACTTCGTTAACAGCTCGTATGGTTATAAAATTATTCTTATCAACCCATACATCTCTATAACTATCATCATCCCCAAACCTTATTACATAACAGTCTACTCCATTAAATCTATCTTCTCGTACAGAGAAAATCAAACTATATATTGTAGAAGTATAATGTTCGTAATTGTCTTTTATATAAGAGAGAGCGCCAATGGCATCGCCTTTCTTTTGCTCAATAAAATTATTATGATAATATTCTATTTGTTTTAAATCATGATAAACTTTTATTGAATTAAAACTTTCATCGTCATTAAAGAAAATACTATTATCAGATTCTCTCTTTAACTTTCCATCTTTATAATAATATACTTCCTTGTATTCCCAAGATTCATTATTTTTGAAATTCTTCTGAGTGGTCTGTACAGTTATTTTATAATTATTAAGGTCTTTCATATATTCCACCTGTGTAGAAACCTTATTTACTATGTTAGAAAAAGTTGATTGCTTAAACCAAAGTATACAACCTATAACTATAATAACAATTAATATTACTGCCAAAGACATCTTTAGAATACCAATTCTATTGTGTATTTTTTTAAACTGTTTTGTTATAATTTTGTCCTGCTCATTATTCTTATATATCTTATTTTCAATAGTCTTATAATACTCTCTACAAGTATCGCAATTTTTTAAATGAGTTTCGACAAATCTTGTGCTTCCCTCATTAAGTGATTTTTCTAAATATTGGACAGACAAAGCTCTTGATATTTCGCATTCTTCTTTTTTATTCATGATTTATATCTCCTTTCAATTTATTTTTGGCACGGAAGAAAATAATTCGTGTATTTTCTTCCGTTTTTCCGATAATATTAGCTATTTCTTTAAAACTAAAATTTGTGAATAATCGTAGATATACAACTTCTTTTGATTTTTCGTCTAATTTATGTATCTGTTTACATACATCTAACAACTCATTTTTATTTAAGAAATCTTCCTCAAAAGAAGTACTATACAAAATATCTTGTTCTTTCTCATAAATAGGGGTTTCAAGTAACTTTTTATTTTTTTTACAATAATCTATCCATTTATTCTTAGCAATTGTATATAACCATGTTTTAATACTTGCCTCATTTCTAAATTTATTAATGTTTTTAATTGCACTATAAAAAGTCTCCTGCAACAATTCTTCGGCTATGTATTCATTATTTGTTAAAGATAATAAATAAGTATAAATTTTTTTGGCATATTCTTTGTATATTTCTTCCATTTTTCCCCCTTTCATATATATAGACTTTAAAAAAATTGTTTTGTTACACTTTTTAGATGAAAACAGTTTAGAGTATTAATATATAGAGGCGGAAACTATTTTAAGTTTCCGCCTTTAGTAAAAATACAAATTACTCCACATCTGCCTTCCATAAACCATGTTTGTTGCAATAAGCATAAAGAGTAGCACCCTTCAAATATGGGAATCTTGCCTCAGCATCTTGCTCAGGATAAAGCTTTACGCAATATTCTTTGCTTTCTGACACTAAAGCAATCCATTCAATAAAATGTTCTTCTTCCATTACATGAGCAACCTTTACAACAAGCTCATCACCAGCAACTTCATATGTTGGTACATGCTTTTCTAGTGCTGCATCAACTGAGTTTGGAACCATCACTTGCATTGGCTCACCGCAGCATACTATTCCGCAATTATCGCAATTGCAATCTTCAATAACTTTTACTGTAGCACCGCATTTGCTACATTTTTTAATAACTAATTCATTCTTCATATTTAATACCTATCCTTTCTTAAGGCAAATGCCTTATTAAAATTATACCGTGCCTATTATACCACAAAAAGCAAAACTAATACAACAACTATTTTATCCTGGTCGGTACGATATTTTAACAAAAATTCAAATTGCATTTGACAAAAATTAAAAATTATTATAAAATAGATAATGCGCTTATAATGGAAAATATTTACTCGGTCACTTGTAAAGTGGCGTAGTACAACACATTTATGGTGTTGTCTTTTTGTGCGTCAAAAGCGAAAAAAGGTTTTACATAAAGATATTATTGACAACAAAATGCGCATACACGTAGAACGTGTTAAGACAAAAACAAAAAAGGAGGAGATTATGGAAAAAGAAAACATCTTAGGAACAGAAAAAATTGGAAAATTAATACGAAAATTTTCAATTCCTTGTATTATTTCATTAGTTGTAAACTCCCTATACAACATAGTTGACCAAATATTCATAGGTTGGGGAGTTGGATATTTAGGAAATGGTGCAACAAACGTTGTATTCCCAATCACAATGATATGTCTAGCATTTGCACTAATGCTTGGTGATGGAACATCTGCGTACTTAAGCCTAAAATTAGGAGAGAAAAAGAGAGACGAGGCGAAAAAAGGAGTAGCGAATGGAATACTAAGCTCGATAATAGTATCAGTAATTTTCTTGGTACTAATGCTAAGCTTTTTACCACAGTTACTTAACCTATTTGGATGTACAGATGCATTAAGAGAATATGCATTGGGATACGGATATTTTGTAGTTATAGGCCTACCATTCATGATGATTGGTACAACACTAAACTCAATTATAAGAGCTGACGGAAACCCAAAATTTGCAATGCTTTCAATGCTTACAGGAGCAATCTTAAACTGCATACTAGACCCAATATTTATATTTGCCCTACACATGGGAGTAGAAGGTGCAGCAATTGCTACAGCAATTAGCCAGTTTGTAACATTTTTAATGAATATACTATATATCAGAAAGTTCAAGAGCGTAACATTAAAGAAAGAAGACTTCAAACTAAAACTATCAATAGTAAGAAAAGTTGCAACCCTAGGGATAAGCAGTTTCATAACACAAATGAGCATTGTTGTTGTTATGGCAGTTGAAAACAACCTACTTGGAAGATATGGTGCCCAATCTGAATTTGGTTCAGAAATACCAATCACAGTACTTGGCATTGTAATGAAGATTAACCAAATCTTAAATAGCATTATAATAGGTATTGCAGCAGGAGCACAGCCAATATTAGGCTACAACTACGGTGCTGGAAAATATGACAGAGTAAAGAAAACATTAAAAATGGTGCTCGGACTAAGCCTAATTGTAAGCACAATTGCATTCATATTATTCCAAACAATACCAGATAAATTAATACTACTATTTGGTAGCGGAGACGAAAAGTACATGGAATTTGCATGCTTGGCATTCAGAATATACCTAATGCTATGCATTTGTAATGGTATACAAATTCCATCAGGAATATTCTTCCAAGCTATTGGAAAAGGTGCAAAAAGTGCAATGCTATCATTATCAAGACAAATTGTCCTATTAATTCCAGCAATGTTTATATTTGCACACTTATTTGGAGTTACAGGCGTACTTTATGCAGGACCATTTGCAGATGCTATAGCATTTGTAATGGCAGTAGCACTACTAACAATGCAAGTTAATAAATTCGGCAAAGCCAAAGCGATAGAAGGTGAGAAAGTAGCTTCAGAAGTAGCGCCAATAAGCAAGCTAACAGCACCAGTTGTAATAACTCTATCAAGAGAATATGGCTCAGGCGGAAGATATGTTGGCAAACTAATAGCAGATAAATTAGGAATAAAGCTATATGACAAGGAATTCGTAATAAAAGTTGCAGAAGAAACGGGACTATCTCAAGACTACATTGAGGAAAACGAGCAAAAAAGAGGAGCTTTAGCAGCGCTAAACAATGGATATTACTCAGAATTTAACAATGCAGACGAACTATTTGCAAAAGAGGCAGAAATAATAAAAGACATAGCAAGCAAAGAATCGTGCGTTATAGTAGGAAGATGTGCAGACAGAATACTAGAGGGAAACCAAAACATCTTCAAGGTGTTTGTATATAGCGACATGGAAAGCAAGATAAAAAGAGCAACAACATATTATGGCCTAAACAAGGAAAAGGCTAAAAGGGAAATTGCAAGAATAGACAAACAAAGAGCAAATCACCACAAATACTACACAGGAAAAGAGTGGAAAGACTTATCAAACTACGACATATGCGTAAATAGCGACGCACTAGGAGTTGAAAGGACAGCAGACATAATCTGCGAAATGGTGCAAGAACGCGAAAAAGTTCTGGCCTAAACAGTTTTTGGGGACGGAGAAAAAAAGCAGCTTTTCTCCGTTCTTAATTTGTAAATTCCCCTTGTATATATGCAAAAACAATGATATTATTTATATATACTAAAAAGAAGGTTAAAGGGGGAAAATATGTTGAAAAGGTTAGGAAAAACACTGCTATTGCTGCTGATAACTTTACTTGCAACAGTGATTTTCAGCAACGTTTCGAACGCAGACAGTAGCCTAGACTTGAAGAATTTGGACTTCCAAGTCACAGTAAATTCCGATGGGAGCATGGAAGTAACCGAAACATGGGACATAAGAATTTACGATACCAACACGTTGTACAAAGACTTTATATTAGATAAGGACAAATATTCATCAATTAGTGATGTGAAAGTAAGAGAAATTACAGATGGAATTGAAAAAGAATTTACTCAGATAAACAAGGAAATGTACCATGTCACAAAAGATTGTTATTATGGCTTACAAATCAAAAAGAATAAATTTGAAATTGCTTGGGGAGTAGGTTTAGACAACAAGAGCGATACAAGAGAATACGAAATTTCATATACAGTAAATGACGCAATAGGAAAATATAATGATTATGCAGAGCTTTATTGGCAGTTTGTAGGAGAGGACTTTGAAGTAGATGCAGACGAAATTACGGGAACCATAATCTTGCCAGAGGCAGCAGCAAATAAAGAAGACGTTAAGGTTTGGGGACATACAGAGGGGCTAAACGGCGAAATTTATGTTACAGCAAACAACAAAATAAAATTCGAACTTTCAAACTTTAGAGCTGGAAGATATGTAGAAGTAAGAAGTCTATTCCCAACCAACATGATTAAAACGAGTGGCAGGACTTACAATAGTAGCAGATATGACGAAGTTGTAAAAGAAGAAACAAAATGGGCAAATGCTGCAAATGCAAGAAGAATGTGGGAAGAAAATAAGGAAGATATTTTTAGGCTGCTTTATATACTAGCGGCAATAGCAATATGTATCTGGCTTATAACCAAAATAGTAAAATACTCAAAAAAGTTAGCTACTTTAAACAAATTCAAACCAGAACAAGAACTAGAGTATTTTAGAGATTTGCCAGAAATAGATGTTACACCAGGAGAGGCACTATACTTGTTAGAAGAACCATACAGCATATTCGATAGTAAATTCGGGAACATATTTTCAGCAACATTGCTAGACTTAGACCTAAAGAAATTCATTGAACTGCGAGTAGAAAAAGACGAAAAAGGGAAAGACAAAATATACATAAAAAGGCTAAAGCCGGCAAATCCGGCATTAAAGGAAGACGAAGCGGGAATATTAAATTTTGTAAATAAAGTAGAAAAGGAGAAAGACGAAATAGAGCTTAAAGAGCTCGAAAAATACATAAAAAAACATTCTACTTCTGTACAGCTGCTAATATCACAAACCAAGAGAGAAATAGAGACACAGCTTGCAAAAGAAGGTTGCTTTAACAAGCAAGAAAAAGAAGAACACACAAAATATAAAAATATGGCAGCAACATATTTTGCTCTTACGATTGCAGCATTGTTCTGGATATTCCCAGTAGCAATAGTGCTTTTGATTAACGGAATAATGTGCTCAAAGATAAAAAATAGAATAAATGTATTAACACAAAAAGGAATAGACGAAAAGGAAAAATGGAAAGGCATGAAAAAATACATGGAAGACTTCTCGCTACTAGATGAGAAGGAAGTACCAGCACTTGAAGTTTGGGAAAAATACTTAGTATATGCAACAGCATTTGGAATAGCAGACAAAGTACTAAAACAATTAAAAACAATTTATCCGAACATTGACGAATTAGATAATTTCCACACATCAACATACATGTATTTCATGTATCATAGCAACTTTTCAACAAGCTTTAATAGCGCAATAAATAGTTCTATAAGCTCTGCCTATTCATCAGGCTCAGGAGGAGGTGGCGGCTTCTCTGGTGGCGGCGGAGGAGGCCGGTGGCCGGCGGAGGTGGCGGCGGCAGATAGCGCAGTCACCAAAATAGAAAAAAATATTTTATTCATATGTATATAACTGCAAGAAAGTGAATATAATGTAACAAGAGTTACGTTGTATTCACTTTTTTGAATTACGTAAGGAGGTACTATGAACAATAGGTGGAAATGGATAAAAAGCATATTAATACCAGTAATAGCAGGAGGACTTATAGGTTTTGCAATATCGGGTTTTATGGACTATAACACGCTAAACAAACCGCCACTTTCGCCACCAGGTTTCATATTCGGAATTGTCTGGACCATATTATATATACTAATGGGAATTTCGTACGGAATACTAGACACCAGAAACTTGACAGATGAAAATGTAAACAGAGCATATTATCTTCAGCTAATAGTAAATCTAATTTGGCCAATACTATTCTTTGTACTAAAAGCCAGACTATTATCAAGCATATGGATAGTGCTATTACTAATACTAATAATTTCCATGATTGTAACATTTAATAAAAAGAACAAACTTGCAGCATATTTACAAATTCCATACTTAATATGGACTGCATTCGCGACCTACTTAAATATAGGAGTGTATTTGCTTAACAGGTAGCGCGTAGCACCTATTAGAAAATAGATATAGGGGGGACGAAGAAAAAAACAACTTTTGCCTAGACCTGTCCCTAAAACGAAAAAAATTTCGCTACGAGACCTGTCCCCAAAACGAAATTATTCGTACAGTAAGATAATTTTGTTGCCGGTTTTTTCGACAAGGCCGTCTTCTTTTAAAAGCTTGAGTTCGCGCATCATTGCGCTTCTGTCGACATTTAGGTAATCGGCCAAGTCTGTTAAAGATAAGGGAAGCTCAAACGACTTTGAAAGTTTCCTTGTGGAAATTAAAGAAAAATACATTAGCAGCTTGTCTCTGGTTGTTCTCTGGGTCAAAAGCTCTATTCTGGTGTTCAGGTCGGTAATTTTATCCAAAACAAGCTCTGGCAAATTTTCGGCCAAAGTTTCATGAAACTTACAGGTGTTATTACACCTGCTTTTTATTTCGTCATAAATATAAAACAATACTGTTGATTTAGACTTTGCTTCAACCAACAATTCATTATTAGTAGTAACCTTATAAAACACTTCTCCAAACAATGCATTCTTTGAAAAGTGTTCTACAATAGTTCTATTACCATTCAAATCATATCGAACCAAATCTGCATTTCCACTTAATAAAATGCACAACTGGTTTCGTTTTTGTATATATGAAGTAATAATTTCACCTTTTGCAAAGGTTCTTTTTTGAACTTTATTACAGTTGCAAGCAAAACTTGAAATAAACTCCTCTATATTAAAATTAATACGCATTAAATATCATTCCTTTTTGAAGCATAATTCTGACTGTGAAAAATTACAACTTTTTTCCAACTCGTTATATCTACATAAAACATTATAAAGGAAACAAGCCTCAAAATCAATAAAATAGAGCAAAAAAACTGTAACGAAAATGTAATATTTCTATGCGGGAACAAGGAGACTACAGGCTCTAATGCAATCTGCACACGGTTTTTCGAGCTCCATAATTTGTGACTTATGCAACAGAAAAAAACACAAAAAACATATAATATAATAAGAAATAACAATGTGCGGAAAGGAGAGTATATGAAGGTAATTAAAAGAGATGGCAGAGCAGTGGACTATGACAGAAATAAAATAGTTACAGCAATAGAAAAGGCAAATAAAGAAGTAAATTCATCAAATCAGGCTACAAAGGAAGACATTAAAGGAATAATAACTTACATTGAAGAACTAGGCAAAAAAAGAATGCTAGTAGAGGACATACAAGACATCATTGAAGAAAAATTAATGGAACTAAAAAAGTATGAATTAGCAAAAAAATATATTGTGTACAGGTATACAAGAGCATTGGTTAGGAAACAGAACACCACAGATGAAACAATTTTAGGCATAATCAGAAATGAAAACGGAGAGTATAGTAATGGAGATAAGCCAATGACTGTGGCAGCTCAGAGAAATTTCATAGCAAGTGAAGTTTCAAGAGACTTAACTAAGAGACTTTTGCTTCCAGAAAAAATTGCAAAGGCGGAAGAAGAAGGTATTTTGCATTTTCATAATGCAGAGCATTTCGTCCATCAAATGATAGATAGTAGTATTATAAACATCGAAGATATACTTGAAAACGGTACAATCATAAATGATAGAAAAATAGAGCCTCCTAGCTGTTTTTTAACAGCAATAATGATAACAACTCAAGCTTTAGCAGTTAATTCAAATGCTCAGTATGGTGGACAATCGGTAGACATGATGCATTTTGGAAAATATCTAAGAGCCACATATAACAAGACAAAAAAGCAAATCGCGGAAGAATGCGAAGCAAATTGTGCGCAGATTAGGACAGAAGAAAGGCAAAATGAAAAGGGACAAGAAAGAAAAGAAAACGTAATTTCAGAGGAAAAAATAAATCAACTAGCGCAAAACAGAACAAGAGCAGAATTACAATCAGGAATACAAATACTACAATACCAAATAAACACATTAAGCGAAACAAACGGAAAAGAACCGGATATAACACTATTTTTACACTTAGAAAAAGACGACGAGTACATAAAAGAAAATGCCGAAATAATAGAGGAGATTTTAAAACAAATATCTGAATCAGAAAAAAGCGAAGATAGTAAGCATCAAAGTTTACCAAAGCTGGTGTATGTATTAGATGAAATTAATTCATTACAAGGACGGAGAATATGCAAATTTAACACAATTAGCAATACAATGTACACAAGCCCAGAAAGACATAAGTTACATTTCAGCAAAAAAAATGAGAGAAAACTACAAAGGCAATATATTTAGTCCTATGGGAGAAAACGAATTTTTAACACCATACAAAGAAAAAAACTATAAGTTTGAGGGAAGATTTAGCCAAGGGACAGTAAGTATAAACCTACCACAAATAGCAATTATAGCCGACGGTGACGAGAAAAAGTTTTGGGAACTCCTAGATGAAAGATTAGACCTATGTTTTGAAGCACTAATGTGCAGGCACTATTCGCTTATAGGCACAAGAGCGCAATTAAGCCCGCTACACTGGATGCATGGGGCAATTAGCAGACTAACCTCAAAAGATACAATCAACCAGATGCTATCTAATGGTTATTCTACAATTAGCTTGGGATATGTGGGAATATATGAGATGACCAAACTAATAAAAGGTGTATCTCAGTTTGATGCAGAAGGAAATAAGTTTGCAATAAAAGTAATAAAACACATTAAAGAGACAATGGAAGACTGGAAACAAAAAACAGACATTGAATTTGTACTATATGGAGTAAACTCAAAAAGAGTCTTGGAAAAGTTTGCCAAGAGAGATAAAGAAAAATACGGAACAATTAAAGGCATAAACGACAAAGCAATATATAGTGGCTCATATTTAGCACCAGAAAGCGAAAATATAGATACATATGGAAGGCTTTCATTTGAAAACGAATTTCAGAAACTATCATCAGGTGGAGCAATATCATATCTTAAAGTAAAAAACAATAAAAGCGAAATAGAAAACATTATAAAATACATATGCAATCATACTCAATATACAAAAATTGTTGCGGATAAATAAATTACATAAAACATGTAAAAAGGAAACAAGCTACAAACCCAATAAAATAAGAAAAAACTTTGTAACAAAAATGTAATATAAAAAAATTAAAAAAAATATATAGGTTGGCTCTAATGCAAAACTAAAATGCAAAATTCAAACTTCATAATCTGTGACTTTTGCAACAGAAAAAAGAAAAATTTGAGATATAATATTGCCATACTAAAAAGAAACAAGAAAGGAATGTGAAAAATATGCAAGTAATAAAAAGAGATGGACGTGTAGTAGAATTTAATCCAGAAAGAATAGTAAAAGCTGTAACATTAGCTATGTCACAAACACCAGGAGGTGTAGATATAGATTTAGCAAATAAAATAGCATCAAGTGTAGAAAAACAATTTGAGGACAAAAACCAAGCATCTGTATACGATATACAAGACGCAGTAGAGAAGAAATTAATGGCGTCTTCAAGAAAAGAAGTTGCACAAAGCTACATTACATATAGATATAACAGAGATGTAGCAAGAAAATCAAAAACAAAAGAAGTATTCCTAGATATAATTGGTGCCAAAGCAAACGACATAACAAGAGAAAATGCAAACATGAATGCAGACACACCAGCAGGAATGATGATGAAATTCGCATCAGAAACAACAAAGCCATTTGTTGATGACTTCTTACTATCAGAAGAAGCAAGACAAGCTGTAAAAGGTGGATACATACATGTACATGATAAAGATTATTATCCAACTAAATCATTAACATGTTTGCAACACCCACTAGACAAAATTTTGCAAGAAGGTTTCAAAGCAGGTCATGGAGCATCAAGGCCAGCTAAAAGAATAGAAACAGCAAGTATTTTAGGCTGTATATCTATGGAAACAGTACAAAATGAAATGCATGGTGGACAAGCAATTCCAGCATTCGACTATTACCTAGCACCATATGTAAGAATGACATTCAAAGAAGAAATAAACAAAGTTGCAGACTTTGTAGAAAAAGATTTATCACATCTCCTTGACGCAAAGATAGATGACTATATTAAAAAACCACTTAAAGGATTAGAAGACGACGAAAGATATTTGCAAGAAGCAATAAACAATACTGTAAACAGAGTACATCAAGCAATGGAAGCATTTATACACAACATGAACACAATACACTCAAGAGGTGGAAACCAGGTAGTATTCAGTTCAGTAAACTACGGAACAGATACATCACCAGAAGGAAGATGCATAATAAGAGAGATGCTACTTTCAACAGAAAGAGGAGTTGGAAACAACGAAACACCAATTTTCCCAATTCAAATTTGGAAAAAGAAAAGAGGAATAAACTACCTTCCAGAAGATAGGAACTATGACCTATACAAGTTAGCTTGCAAGGTTACAGCAAAAAGGTTTTTCCCAAACTTCATAAACTTAGATGCATCATTCAATCAACATGACAAATGGAGAGCAGATGACCCAGAAAGATATAAATATGAATGTGCAACCATGGGATGTAGAACAAGAGTATTTGAAGATAGACATGGAGAAAAAACCTCAATAGGCAGAGGAAACTTATCTTTCTCAACAATAAACTTACCAAGACTTGCAATAGAATCAGCATTAGAAGCACAAGAGCAAACAGGACTAAAATTCGACCTTGGTAGAGGCTCTGAAGAACACATGACAGCAACATACAAAAAAGCTGCAAAGAAAATATTTATGCAAAAGCTAGATAAATATGCAGGTGTAGTAGCAAGACAATTATACGACAGATACAGATTCCAATGTACAGCAATAGCAAAACAATTCCCACTTCTAATGTCAGGATTATGGTTGGGAAGCGAAAACTTAAAACCAAACGATGCAGTAGAGCCAGTATTAAAGCACGGAACTCTAGGAATCGGTTTCATAGGATTAGCAGAGTGTCTAACAGTACTAACAGGAAAACACCACGGAGAATCAGAAGAAGCACAAAAACTAGGACTAGAGATAATAGAAGAATTAAAAGACCTAAAAGACGGTTTTGCAGAAAGATATGACCTAAACTATTCAATCTTAGCAACACCAGCCGAAGGACTAGCAGGAAGATTTACAAAAATAGACAGAAAAGAATTCGGAACAATACTAGGAGTAACAGACAGAGAATACTACACAAACAGCAACCACGTACCAGTATGGTATAAATGCACGGCAGAACAAAAAGCAAAAATAGAAGCACCATACCACAAACTAACAGGCGGTGGACACATCTTCTATATAGAATTAGACGGAGATGCAACACACAACCCAGACTCAATAGAAGCAGTAGTAGACTTAATGGATAAGTACGACATGGGATATGGTAGCGTAAACCACACAAGGTCAAGATGTATGCACTGTGGATTCGAAAACTCAGATGCAAACCTAAAAGAGTGCCCAGTATGCGGAAGCGATGAAATAGACACAATCCAAAGAATTACAGGTTACTTAGTAGGAACAACATCACGTTGGAATAATGCAAAATTAGCGGAGTTGAAGGATAGGGTTACTCATACGGGATTGGGTTCAGATGAAATAAAGGGGGCTTAAACAATGAACATGGCAGGATTTTATGATGAAAGCATATCAAATGGATTAGGTTGGAGAGCGGTACTTTTCGTAAGTGGATGCCCACACCACTGCCCAGGATGCCATAACAAAATAGCACAAGATTACAATTATGGCGAAAAATTTAATAAACAAGAAATAATAGATAGAATTTGTGAAAACTCAATACTAAAAGGAATAACAATTAGCGGTGGAGAACCACTATGCAAAGAAAATATTCCAGAAGTATTAGACTTCATAAAAGAAGTAAAAAAAGTAAGACCAAACTTTAATGTATGGTGTTACACAGGATATACACTAGAGCAACTAGAAGAAAGAAATGACGATGTAACAAATGAAACACTACAAAATATAGATGTATTAGTAGACGGAAGATTTGTAGAAGAACAAAAGAACCCAACACTAAAATTTAAGGGGTCGGAAAACCAAAGAATATTAGATGTACAAAAGTGTATAGCCGAACATAAGATAGTACAAGTATCTTTGTAAAACGTGAAAAGCGCTTGAAATCAGGCGCTTTAAACAAACTTAAAAAAGCGAACAAATTTTTGAAAAAGTATTGACAAAACAAATTTTTGCATATATAATAATACAAACAAAAGTTCAAAAACAAGTACAACTTAGACTAATTAAGATTTAGCTTGAGAGAAAACCAAACATGAAAGGAAAGTGAGTTAATATGAGAAAAGATAGTATTTTTACAACAACAAAAATTTTCGGAGTGAATTACGAATTAAAAGTGAACTACAAAAGGGTAAAAAGTCCAAAATTAGAAATTAAAGAGAAAGAAATATTAATAAACCTTCCAATTAAATATAAGAAAATAAATAACGACATAATAATAGAAACACTACTTCAAAAAATGTATGATGCAATAGCGAACAAAGAATTAGAAGTAATTATGGAAAAAGTCAGGACAACACTTAAATTTGCCCCAGATGATTATAAAATCATGAGACTAGACAAAAGACTAGGTAAATGCTTAGCAAACAAACTTATAATAAACCCAGATATAGTAAAATACAGAAAGGAAATAATAGAATATGTTGTCCTATATGAATTCTGCAAGCTAAAAATAAATAAAACAGGAAAAAAGTTTTATGAATTCATTCAGCAATACATGCCAAACTATGAAAACTATGAATACGAACTAATAGGAATCAAATACTAAAACTCAAAATAATATTCAAAAAACTATATATCAAGAAAGCTTTTACACAAACACAAAAGCACACTATAAAGAGATGTAGAATATGCATCTTCTACATCTGAAACAACTAATGTGCACATGGTCACTCTAAAAATTGATATTCTTCTAATATTTGAGTTTATACAAAAATCGCATTTTTAGGAGATTTCCCATTCTGAAACTCTTGTTTGCCAACACAACAAAAGAAAGAAATGCAAACCAGAACAATTCAGAAAAGTATTGAACAATTTGTATATTATATGAAAAAATGATATGGCCATATCAAGATTAATATCAAAATAAAATCTAATGATAAAAAATTTAGAACCCGAAACATACTCTTTAATATGCAACTAATATATACTCGTGGCAAAGAAAAGTCAACACTTTTGGCAAAAAAACATAAATTAGTTAAAAAAACCGTCGAAAAAAGTCGAAAACTGTCGAGAGAATAAGAGAAGTTTAATAAAATATTTAGCTTGATTAAATTTTGAGTTCACATTTAAAAGAGCACCTAGGCAAATGTTTGAACCTGCTATCAAACACTTTACTCTAGGTTGCTCCCAAACTTTCCTAAAACTAATTCATTATATTTCTCGGTGGCAACCTCTGGGTTAAAAGGACCATTAAAGCTCTTTATTGGCGAAAATTCCTTATCTGCATTTACTCTAAGCAAAGCCAGATTGTCAAAATAAGGAAAGGCATCAAATATAAACTGCTCAAATTTATATATATTTGGACTATCTGGAACTTGCTTCATTCCCTCGAAATTCACAAAAGCATTTTTTCTAAAAGCTCTATGATAAGGAAGGTCAATATTAGTCATCTTTTTAATTGCCTCAAAACTAAACAAATGTGCAAGCATGTTTGTTTCCCTGTATAAATAATTGCCCTTTTTATCGGTGATTTGCGATAATTCCTCAGCAAAAACTTCACAACAAACAATAGAAGGCTTACCTTTATCCAAAGCAAAAACCCAAGAAGTATCAGCAGGGTCTTCTTTAAACAAAGACTTAGAGCCAACCTTGCATTTAGAATGAATAGTATATCCAATAAAAACGGGGTCTAAAGGGTTTAGCAAAGGGTTGTCTATACCACCAACAAAAAGCCATTCTAGTTTTTTCTGAGCCATAGACCTAATCATGTTAGCCCTTTTTAAAGAGCTAAACAAATTTCCATTTCCATTTGAGGCTAAATTAATATCATAAATTTCAGACAAAACAAGCATCCTGTTTATATCAATAACAGGCAAATTAGATTGAGTAAAAAAATGAATATTGCTTCTATCATAGCCAAAATAATTATTCTTCTCAAAAAAATCTAAAGTATCAAAATAATTGTTAGTGCTAGTCATAATATACCAAGGAATATCCACCTTATACTTTAAACTAGCAGACCTAATATAATCGCACAAAACTTCATACAAGGACTTAGGCGGTTCTGTATCTAGACAGAAACACCCCTTTGGCCCTTTAAAGCCAAGCCTTGAGCCTTGACCACCTGCCAAGGTAATTACTCCAACTTTACCAGACTTAATAGCCTTAATTCCAGCGTTTGTATACTGCTTCAAGCTATTCGGTGTCAAATTCTCTTTAACAGCATACTTCATAGGCTCAATATTCTCCGCAACAGTAGAAGAAGGCTTGTTAGCCTCATCATACAAGCTCAAAATTTGTTCAAAATCAATATTAAGTATTTGATTTAATAAATGAGCCCTTTGACTTTCAGTAAGTTCCCTATAAAATTGTAATAGATGCTCTTGTTCATATTCTTTTAATATTTCTTTTACCTTGTTTAAATTATGGTCCAAAATAAAGCCCCCAATTTTATTATTTTAAATAAAAACAACTAAGTATAAAATGCAATACCAAAGAAAATACAAAACTAAATACTATCTTTTATGTTTTGAAAATTAGTAGCACTTTGAAGTTCTAATGCAAACTTCTTCTTGCTTGGTAAACTAGAATTCTCTAAAAGTTCTAACTCTTTTTGCAAATCATAAGGCAACCTAACCAAATTAATATTAATAGGCGCAAGAACCTTTGAATCTAGAACTCCCTCTAATATAATATATGACGAAACAGCGTCAATTGAAAAAGTAAATTCTATTCAATAAAAAATAAATATAAATTAATACTAAATTAACAGTTATTGTAAAATT
>CALXSA010000001.1 GCA_944390995.1 uncultured Clostridia bacterium | reverse complement strand
TCTCTTAATAAGCGTATCGATGAGGTTGAAGTTTCTCTTAATAAGCGTATCGATGAGGTTGAAGTTTCTCTTAATAAGCGTATCGATGAGGTTGAAGTTTCTCTTAATAATAAAATTGATAACTTCTATACAACTCTTGACAATAAGATTGACATTAAAACTCAAGAGCTAAGCGACTCTCTTAACAAGCGTATCGATGAAGTTGAAGCTTCTCTTAACAATAAAATTGATGAGTCTACAAAGATGTTGATTGCTAGAATGGACTATAGAATTGACGATGCATCTGATACTTTAGATAGTAAGATTGAAATGTTGCATAATGACTTACTACATACTTTTAAAAATTCGGGGGTATATGGAAATGATAATATTGTTTAATGTTATCGGCTTAAGCAGGTGGTTTTTGCATATAATTAGTAAATAATTATATACAAAAGCCACCTGCTTAAATATTGTTCTTATTAAATTATCATATTAGCAAGGTTACTCGTGTCAATTTGAGCTTTTGACTGCAAGGGGAATATCTCAAATGGGACGGCAATTGTAGCCTTTAACTTATACCTAAATCGTTATATCAAGTCCTACAGGACAGTGGTCACTTCCCATCACATCTGAATATATGTAGCTCTCCTTTATTTTATCCTGAATTGAGTTTGAAACTATAAAATAGTCAATTCTCCAGCCAGCGTTTTTCTCTCTTGCCTTAAACATATATGACCACCAAGAATATACTCCCTCTTTATCTGGATATAAATATCTAAAAGTATCTGTAAAACCAGAGTTTAAAAGCTCCGTCATTTTGCCCCTTTCCTCATCTGTGAAACCAGCATTTCTTCTATTTGTTTTTGGGTTTTTCAAATCTATTTCTTCATGTGCCACATTTAAGTCTCCACATATTATAACCGGTTTGGTCTCGTTCAATTTTAACAGATATTTTCTAAACTCGTCCTCCCAAACCATTCTATAATCAAGTCTTTCTAATTCTCTCTTTGAATTAGGCGTATAGCAATTAACTAAATAAAATTTTTCATACTCAAGAGTAATTACTCTGCCTTCTTTGTCGTGTTCTTCTATTCCAATGCCATAACTTACATTTAAAGGCTTAATCTTAGAAAAAACCGCAGTTCCAGAATAACCTTTCTTCTCGGCACTATTCCAGTAACCGTTATAATCACTAAAAATATTTTTTATATTATCGTCTATTTGCTCCTCCTGCATCTTTGTTTCTTGCAAGCAAAAAACATCTGCATCAATCTCTTTGAAAAACTCGCTAAAGCCCTTTCCTATTACAGCCCTTAGTCCATTTACATTCCACGATACCAATTTCATTTTTCTCCACATTCCTTTCCAAACCATGTATTTAGTTTTTCTCTACCTTTTTAAATAAAACTTAATCTTGTTGCCCTAAAAATTTCCTATGCAATAAAATTTAAAGGAGACAGGCTAACCCATCTCCTTCCTCTTTATTGCTTTTATTATTAATTTTTCTAACAATACTTATATTTCTAAAAGTATGTTCATTTTTCAATTTGCAACATATACTATAATGAATTGAAGTATACGTTTCCACCTATAATTTCACCTGAGTGACTTCCAGCAGCTCTAAATGAAAGATAACTATGGTTTCTCTTTCCGTTTAATGCATCAAGTACTGCTTGTTTAACATATGATGGATAGTTTCCATTCAATCTCTTTTGCCAATGGTTGTCAATCGAATAACAGAATTGGCTTGGCGCTTTGTACTGACTTAATGGGTCAGAACCATATTTCTTCCAGCTACTACTTTGTGTTCTGTTACATGCTGTTGTTATAACTGCAAGTGCTCCAGTATAGCTTGAGCTACATTCTTGTGCAGTAATAGCACAAAGTAAATCTATTTCACTAGATGAATATGACCATTTTCCGCCATTATATGTTGTTCTAGAAACATTGCTTCTTGTTGTAACAACTTGTTTTGTTCTTACTTCTATAATTTTATCAACAGGTTTTTTGATTACTTTTGAAGAAATTTTAGTTTTTTCAATTTCCTCACCATTTTGATATTTTACTTTATATGTTACTTCTCTGATTCCATTAACACCTTTTTGAACAACTTTGTCTTGTTTTTTACCACTACCTGTTGTAACATCTTTAGTTACTGTCTCATAAGGTATTGTCTCTTTTTCAACAACTATTTTCTCTACTATTTTTGAATAGTTGTTTAAAACATCTTCTGTAGTAACATCTGTTGACTTCTCAACAACTTCAGATACTTCAACATTCTCATTTTCATTTGAAATAACAATAGTATTATTATCTGATATTTCCTCACTTAAATCTGGTGTTACTTTTTCGTCTTCCAATAAGACAATGTGATTTTCCTCTAAAATATCTTTGATACTCGTTTTAGTTGTTAAAATGTCCATTTCGTATCCACTAGATAATACTATTTTAACATTTCTTACCTGAACATTACCTGCCATTACGCAAGCACTTAGTAGAAAAATTAGTATAATGCTAATACATACTATCTTTTTCAGCGATATAGACGCTTTATCATCCTTTTTCATTTGATATTTGTTCCCTCCTTTAAAAGCAACAAAGTAATTATACCATATATTCTATGTTCTGTCAAATTTTGGGTAAACCCAGACGCGAGGCTCGTTACACGGCATCTCCTATAATTGCTTTTTTCTTTTACCCACGTAGAACACCCATTTTCTGCTATATTTATATTATATGCAACTTGTACAAAAAAAATTACAACTTTTTTAACAAGCATTATCCTGTAACGCTTTTTCTCTTGAAATTAAACTTTTTGCTAGTTTTGTGATAATATCTTCTTGTGTATTAAAATACATGAAAACACCTTCTTTAGTAAAATATTTTTCTTGAATTAAATTTTACTATAAGAAGGTGTTTTTTATATTTCTTATTCTACATTACGTCCAAAATTTTCCACCCTAGCGTAACTTCGTTTCGCTAGTCGTATGCTAAAGTACACTACTTTTTCATACTCATTTACTATATTAAATTATCTACTTTTTCTATCAGCTTACAGACCTACTTTAGATAAAGCACGAGGCGAAACCCGCAGCTACCGCTGCTGAGAGAAGGACGGCCGTGGTAGTTACGATAGGAAGCCGGAGACTCAAGACCAGAATTGTAAGAATAGCCTCCTCTACGGACACGGCCGCCGGGGTCGTTCGCTTCCATTGTCCACTCATATACATTACCTCCAAGGTCATATATATTCTTTACTGCATAATTGGCATTTGAACCTGTTGTTGTAGGACTACTTTGACTATACCAACCTTTTCCGCTTGAATCTCTTACAAACGAATTTTCTGCACAACTTCCTGTTGCATACGCTGGGTCTATGAAATTCATTATTGCATCCCATTGCACTCCATATATTAATGAACTTGTTACAGAACTATATCCTTTTTGACTCGCAAAATTCTTTGATAACTCTACTGCTCCTCCTGTTTCAACTGTCATGTCATTACTATTACTCCATCCAACATAATTATACACATACTTTCCTTGCTGGACTAAAACCTCATCCGTTATACCCGAACTACTACTTCTTGCTGAATTTGTTGTTCCTGCCTCATATCTTCCTACATAAAATCCATTATTTGCAAGCACATTAGCTACCATTGCATCATACTCACTTTGCTCGCTTGCATATCCATTTGCAAATGGCTCACTATATTCTGTCAGTGGATTCTCTGTATCTAATTCTCCGTCATAATATCCTAAATATCTTTGAAAAGCGCTATCGTCTTCAACTGGTATCCACACAAACTGATTACCTTGCATGTTTTGTGCTACTTCATGACCTGTACCTTTATTTTCATCCTCTGGACTATCTGATATTACTATTCCCTCTGCTTTTGTACCACCTACATAATAGAAACCATCTGGAATAGTTACTCCTTCAACTTGTGCTGGTCCCTCTGGTTCAGCTAAAAGATTTGCAAGCTCCTGCTCAAGACTGTCTAGCTGCTCCTGCTCAGACTGGGCTGAATTCACTGTAGCCTCAGCTGCTGTTTTAGCCTGGTCAATAATACCTCCATCACCCAAAGTTACGTTTAATGTGACAGCTGCTAAGATTATCATTATCACCACTGTGATTATTAGCGCCAAAAGTGTAATACCTCGCTCATTTTTATTTTCACGTTTTATCCACATATCTTTATTATTCTTACTCTTTATATACATATTTTTTCACTCCTTTCCTTATTTATTTTTTCCTGGGTTTGTTTTACTTTTATTTGTGCTGAAGTTCTTTGCCTTAATACAGTTTGCTTTACTCCCATACTGCTTATCTCCTC
Organism: uncultured Clostridia bacterium; assembly: GCA_944390995.1. The sequence goes on along the minus strand of CALXSA010000001.1, from coordinate 126,220 downwards.
CTTTGAATTCTTTTCATGCCTATACTATCACAACGCAATTATTTTTGCAAGCGTTTTTTGTTGCTTTTATAAATGTTTAAAAGGCAGACCATATATTTTTATATACAGTCTACCCTTTTTTCCCATTTATATTCATTTTCTTTATATTCTTTGCTTATTCTGTAAATGTATACGTGTGTGTGTGTGTGTGTGTGTGTGTGTGTGTGTGTGTGTGTGTACAGCCTCAAGGCTTCCAGCTATTTTCATTTCTCATTTTCTCCTTTTTTCTTTTGGTTTGGTTTTGTTGTTCTTTATGCACTCTTGTGTTAAAAAGCAACATCTCACTTAACTTCAAAACTAAAAAGTACTAAGCTTATTTAATCTTTTTAGTTTCAAAGAACTTCATACACTTTTATTTTTAGTACCTTAGTACTCTTTTGTTTTGCTCTAAGTGCAAGTTTATTTTATACTATCAGCATTCATTTGGCAAGTAGTTTTTTGAAATTTATTTAAAAATTGTGTTTCAGGATAACCCCCATGACTATGTTTCGGTGCTCCAAAGGCACACGTAGTTATGAAAGCTATTTCTTTCAAATTAATGGTTTTATAAAAAATATATTACAGAAAGCAAGGTATATGTATATTTTGAGACATTTTGAAGTACCGCGCAGCGACCAAACGAGCCACGAAGTGGCGAGTGCGATTTCGAGAAACCTAGCACATAATCTACGTAACTTTATTGTCGCTCTCGTTCAGCTGATGGCTAGTACTAGCACTTTTTGCTATACTTATTTCGTGCTTAGATGGTTTCGAGGGGTAAGGTACGAAAAATTTGAACAAATATACATATACATTGCTTTTGAGTACATTAAAATGATAAAATCATTATCTTGTAACATTAAAGTCACATATATTTCACATAAATATTGTATTTTAAACATGAATATGTTATTATTGTAATATAATTTTAATAAAGGAGGAAGTGTTTATGGGCTGGATTGTACTTATTATAGTAGTTGTTATAGTGATAGCACTTATCGTTATGTACAACACACTTGTAACAATGCGTCTTAGAGTTAAAAACGCTTGGGCTCAAATTGATGTACAATTACAAAGAAGATTTGATTTAATTCCAAATTTGGTTGATACTGTAAAAGGATACATGGCACATGAAGCTGAAGTATTAACAAAAGTAGCAGATTTGCGTTCTTCATGGTCAGATGCAACAACAGTTGCCGAAAAGTCTCAACTAGATAATCAATTATCAGAAGCATTAAAGACTATTATGGCAGTTGCAGAGAATTATCCAGATTTAAAAGCTAATCAAAACTTCTTAGAACTACAAACAGAATTAACAAACACAGAAAACAAAATATCTTATTCAAGACAATTCTACAATGATACTGTAACTAGATACAACACTAAACTAGAAGTATTCCCTTCAAATTTAATCGCTTCAATGTTTAAATTTACACCTGAAGAATTATTTGAAGTAGATAATGAAGAAACAAGAAAAAATGTTAAAGTAGATTTCGGTAAGTAAAACTTCGTTTTACTTACCGATGTGTAGAATCAGTAAAAGGATGATATTAATATGTATGATGATATACGAAATAATAAAATAAAAACTGGTGTAATTGTATGTATTTTCTTAGTTGTAATTACACTAATTGTATACTATGTATGTATGGCTTTTGATTTGGGCGCTGTCTCAATTGTAATTGCTGTTGTGTTTTCAATTGCAACATCTTGGGCGTCATATTACTATAGTGACCGAATTGTGTTGTCAATAAATAAAGCACATGAAGCAACACCAGAAGAATATGATAAATTGAATAATATATTAGATGGACTAATGGTAGCATCTGGTTTAGAACATAGACCTAGACTTTATGTTGTAGATGACCCACAGCCTAATGCCTTCGCCACAGGTCGAAACCCACAAAATTCAGTAATTTGTGTGACAACAGGTTTGTTAGAAAAAATGGACTATTACGAATTAGAAGGAGTTGTAGCTCACGAATTATCACACATAAAAAATTATGATATTAGACTTTCAGCTGTTGTCAGTGTAATGGTAGGTTTTATTGTAATTCTTACAGACTGGGTTAGCAGAGCATTGTTCTGGGGCTTTGGAGATAGAGATAATGACTCAAAAGGAAACCCTATTCTTATGGTAATAGGCTTAATATGTTTGATATTAGCTCCTATATTCGGAAGTTTGATGCAACTTGCATTGTCGAGACGTAGAGAATTTCTAGCAGATGCTAGCGCTGTGGAACTTACAAGAAACCCTGATGGCATGATTTCAGCTTTGCAGAAATTAGATGCCGACCCAAATGAATTGAGAACAGCAAACAATTCAACCGCTCACATGTATATTGTAAGCCCATTTAAAGCAACAGATGGCAAGAAAAAAAGAAAAACAAGTCTATTTTCTACTCACCCATCTATTGATGACAGAATTGAGGCTATTAGAAATTTAAAATAGTTTTTGAACTAGATTTACGTAAAAGAACAAATATAAAAGGAATAATGACTTTGTATACTTAAAGTCCCCGCAATGAATTTTTTTAATGAAACTCCATTTGCAGGACAAAATAGTTTTATTTTCATTATTCCTCTTACTATTTGCAAAGTACTTCTAATTCAAAATTCCGAAAATCTTGCAAGCATTATCATATGTTGCTTTTGCTATATCGTCTAAACTCATTTCTTTTACCTCAGCAATCTTCCCAGCAATGTACTTCACATTTCTAGAATCATTTCGTTTACCTCTATTAGGTTCTGGAGATAGATACGGACTATCTGTTTCTATTAAAATTCTATCTAATGGTACTATTTGTATAATTTCATTTGCATTCTTCGAATTCTTAAAAGTTACTGGCCCCGCAAACGATATGTAAAAGCCAAGTTTTAGCGCTTCTTTTACTAATTCTCTATTTAAAGGGCAGCAGTGAAATATAGCTTTTTGTATTGGCTCATTTTCCTTTAGTATGCTAATTGTATCCATCACAGCTTCCCTTGTGTGAATTACAATTGGCAAGTCTTGCTCATTTGCTAATTGTATTTGCTCCTTAAAAGCCTTCTGCTGCAAACCGCTATTTTCCTTATTCCAATAATAATCTAAGCCAATTTCTCCAATTGCAACAATTTTTTTGCTACCCTTTTCGCTTATTATAAACTCTTTTAGCTCATTTATTTGCTTTTCTAATTCATTCTCATTATCAGGAATATCATTTGGTGAAATACCTGAGATTGTATATATCCAATCATATTGCTTAGCAATTTCTAATGCTAACTTTGAAGACTCCAAGCTATACCCTGCATTTATTAATTTTGTAACACCAGATTTATAAATCTCGTGTAGCACCTCTGCTCTATCTTGCGCAAACTTCTCATCATTATAGTGCGCATGCGAATCAAACAGCTCCATCTGCTTTCCTCCTTAACAACGCCAAAAGCAATTATCTTTCAAACACAACCACAACGCTTGCCATGGCCAAAGAAGCAACATGCGAAATACTAACATCAATATCCACCAACTCATATTTAGCCCCAGCTTTTTGTAGCTTTCCTCTTAGCTTTTCCACATTTATGCATGGTTTTCCACTTTCTTTGCCTATAACTTCCACGTCTTTCCATAAATCGTTGTAGCTATCTTCTAAATATTCCGAAACCGCTTTAAATACAGCTTCCTTTACAGCAAATCTTGCAGCAAAGTGTTGGTATTTTACCTTTTCTGAGCGATTGCAATATTGTATTTCCTTTTCTGTATATATTTTGTTTAAGAAAGTATCTCCCAATTCCTCTATTGCTTTTTTTATTCGTTCTACTTCTATAATGTCAATTCCTGTAGTAATTTTCATGTTCAATTGCCTTCCCTTCTAAAATGCAATTTCTAACCTCCATTTGCCAGACTTGTAAAAATAATTGTTAAAATATTTATGACTAATATTGTTATAACCACTGCAAATGTTACTTTATTATTTTTGCTTAGTTCCTCCACATTGTATTTCTTATATGTAACATCATACTCATTTTTTAATTTGTTAAATGTTTTCTCTAATTCCAAATTCTCAGCCCAATTTTGTTCCATTCTTCTTCCGAACTCCTCATTTGTAACATCTTGTATCCATACTTTTGTTGTGAAGTTCAAAAATTCTTTTTCAGCCGCCTCAAATTTATTCTCAAATTCATAATTTAACTTGTTCAAAAACATTTTCTTATATAGTGTAAATATGTAAGTATATAGATATTCACTCTCAAATTTTTGTGGTACTACTGTATAGTTTGAAGTATTTATGTTTGAAGTTAATAGCACTGTGCTTGAAATAGTAAAACCATATTTTATGTACTGGTTTTTGTATATTTCTTTTTTGTCTTTCCAGTTGTTATTTTCACTCATTGCGAACCTATCGTTTATCATTTGGGCATTTGCCGGCAAAACTGCACGATATTTCTCGAATGCTCCATCTAGTTCTTCATTATCCATATTTTCGTTCCAATCTTTTTGGTCTAAGCATGCATATGAATAAACAAAAAACTTCTCATTACCAATATTGGCTTTTCTTGATATATCTTCTTTACCCACAATCTTTTTTATTAATGCAGAAATATCCTCAACATTTTTGAAAGTGCTAGACTGTATTTTTATATTTTCGTACTCTTTTAAATTATACGAAATTGAATTAATCTCTCTAAATTTATAATTGAAGTTTAGCACGTCTGTAAAGTTTTCAGTATTTTCTAAGTTGGTTTTAAACACCAAAAAACATACGCCTGTTTTAAAGCATATTATTTTTATCTCATTAATTTCGAAGAATATTCCGTTGTTATCTATCACCTTGCCCTGCAACGCTTCTGGCAATTCATAATTAAATATATTACATTCATGTTGAGCCAAAAGAGTAGACTGCATGCTGGTGTCCATGCTATTAAAATCTTTTATTCCATTCTTACTAAGTTCAAAAGACCAAAACATATACTCCCTAACGCAAGGTAGAAAATATGTATATAAATGTATGTCTTTTTGCTTATCAAAAAACCTTATTTTGCATTTTTTGTTCCTAAGTAAACCTTGTAAATACTTCTTGTACTTATCCTTTTCAATAAGATATGGGTAAATAAAATACGTGTATTGATATTTTGTCATTAGTTCCATTTTTTCACATTCCTTTCTAAATGCATAAAGTCGTAACTCTATGCTTGCTAAATTAGCTTTATATGAAGATTGTAGACACCAACTTAGCCCCACAATCTATACAATAACACAGTCCTACTCATCTGTGAAATAATACAAATTCAAATCTTCTCCTAAATGCCATTTACCTATAAACTCAACTAATATGTTATTATCAAGATTATATGCAGGTGAAACCGCAATTTGTCCTCTTGAATTAATTGCTCCCCATAGTCCATCCTTTTTCACACTAGCAAAACCAAAAGCATTTTGCTCTGTTGCATCTTCGTAAATATAATCTGTCACAACATTTCCATTTCTATCTACAAAACCATACATGCCATCTTCGTTTCTGCTTAAGAAAATTGTATTTCCACTTAAAACATCAGTACTTGGTCTTTCCTCAAATCTGAAATTATAATATTTATACTCCCCATCCTGTCTAACCTTTACATATCCACTTGAAGTATTTAACTCAGATATAATAACATCCGATAATTTCACATTCAAGTCAGAGTCAAGCAAATCTGATGTACCATTCTCTGTAGACGCCTCATAGAAGCCTGCTGCATTCCTATATACAATATTTGTGTAACTTGGCTCAAGAAGTACATTTCCATTCGCATCAATTACTCCATATTTCGAATCGCTAGAAACAATATACTTGTCACCACTTGCATATGTAATACTGTCATAATTCATATCTATAATATTTTTTCCATCAGAAATTGCTACCACGCCATACTTCTTGTCATTAGAAACTATAGTATTTTCGCCATTCACATCTGCAATATCGTCATATTCTCCCTCTAAGTACTTATTGGCATCAGTATCAATAATTTCCCAATTGTTGCCCTCTTTTACAACATAGTACTTACCATTTCCATAAACATTCTTTATATCGTCAAATTCCTCTGCAACCGCAGCAGTTTTTGTATAAGTAATTACACCATACTTGCCATCTGCATTCTCTACAATATATCCATTTTCGTATGTATCAGCCAATGGCTCAATTGATTCATAATTATTCTCTATAATAACTGAACCAACGTAATCTACCACGCCATATTTTCCGTCTACCTCAGTAAGCAAACTATTCTCAACACCTTTTAGCGCTGTTATATCGTCATATGTACAATCTATAATAACATTTCCTTTTGTATCTATCACACCCCATTTTCCATCTTTCGAAACTTTCAATATACCTGAAGCATACCATAAATTATTACTACTATCGTAATTCTCTATTGCCTCAACCTGCTCGTAATCTGTAAATAACTGCTCATTCTTCTCGTTTATAGCTTTTGTGCTATATGTTCCATTCTCATAATCTACATCTGTTGTACAAATAAATATTGCCTGTGAACTATCTGGAACCACTATATATTCGTCATATTCTGGTGTTATCACTATGTCGCCACTTGTATTAATAACACCCCATTTTCCCTCTGTATAAACTGGATAATACCCTAAAGCAACTGTTTTTTCTTCTGTACTACTCTCTCTATTAAACAATTTGCTAATTCCTATAAAAAACATAATTATTACTGCAATAGCAATGATTACGGCAAATACCTTCTTTAGATTAAGTTTTTGTTCTCCATCGTACCTTTTTCCTCTACTCATAAATGCCTCCCAAACGCTTAATTTTTTCCATTTATACTATATCACATTTTAGGGCTAAATTACAAGAAATTTGTCACAAAATTTACAAAAGTATCACAAGATAAAGTTAAAGCAAAAAAGAGAATTGAATTTTGGCTAGGCAAACGAGCAAGAAAGCCGCAGGTGTGCTTGTTGCACATTGAGGACTTTCGCAGCGAAGTTTAACACCGCCAAAAACAATTCTCTTTTTTGCAAGTTTATTTCTTTGTAACTCTCGCAACAAGAACCGTCATATCATCCTTCTGATTGCCAAAGTCATTGTCTATTGCCTCCCTAATAATTATGTCTGCAATCTGTTGAGCATCATTTGTCTCCATATCTTCTAATAAATATCTTAGCCAAACTTGTTTGTTTATGAATTCTTTGTTTGAATCTATTACTCCGTCTGTGCACATTACAAGTATGTCGCCATCTTGTAAATCATAGTCATACACTGTTAAGCCCATATCGTCCAATATTCCTGCTGGAAGTGAAAATTCTTTTAACAATTGTACATTTCTTCCTCTTTTCACATATGTTGGGCATGCACTACTTTTAATATATTCCATATTACCATTAAATAAGTCTAATATCTCTATATCTAGTGTTGCAAACATATCTTCATCTGTATTTGCAGCAAGCGTAGAATTAATTAATTTTATAGATACATCTTTGTCAAAACCTGCTGTTAGCAATCTCTCTAGCATTTTAATTGCTATCTTACTGCTTTTCATAGCTTCTGGGCCAGAGCCCTTTCCATCGCTTAATGCTAATAAATATTTTCCATCATCTAGTTTTATATGCAAGCTGCTATCTCCTGAAACAGAAGAACCTGCTTTTGTTGATTTTGCTACTCCAATTTGTAGATTATATTTATCGTCAGAAATGTATGTAAATTTGCAAATGCTCCTATCCAGACGCAAACCGCATTCTTGTTTCTGTATAATAATTCTCTGATTTAATGTTTTAGTTAATATCTTTTCTATTTTTTTAATATCGCATTCAGTTCCATCTGTATTTCCACAAATATCTGTGTAAACCTCTACAATAAATCTTCCAGAACTGGTCCTTTTTATGTCTAAGCTCTTAATCTCAATTTCCTTTTGCTCTAGCAATTTGCTTATTTCTTGTTTTAGCTCTACAAATTGTTCTTCCTTTTTGTCTATATCATTTGCCATTTGAGATATTGCCTCAGACACGCCTTTAAGCTGTGACGACACGTTTTTCTTACTCTCATCTAGCTTTTTCTTCCATATAAAGTTAATTTTGCTAACTCTAAATGAATAGTTCAAAGCCTTAACTATCTTATATATATCCTCTTTTGCCTGGCTCTTTGTATTGTCAAACCCTACTATGTAGTTATTGTTTTTCTCAAGTATTTTTATAAGTTCCTTTTCTGTAATAATATCATTCTCTAATAGGCTGTTAAAAATATCTGTAATTAGTTCTTCCGTAGGATAATACATTTCTTCAAACAACATATTATCTTCAAGTTCTTCTATATTTTTCTTAAACTCGTCTAGGAATATATCTATATTGTTTCTCTCTTGCTCTTTTAATTCCTTCTCAGACAAAATTGTTGCAGCTGCCTCTCCATAACTCTCCGCAATATCATAAATTGTATCTGAAATGCTGTTTAGCTTGTAAATTGTGTCTTGGTTTCCTTCCAAATCTCTTGGTGTTGTCTCTGGCAATAACTTTGTACTTCCAACCAAATCTTCTATATTTATCTCAATATTTTTAGGTATTGCCAAAAGTCCTAGAGCTGCAATTAGTATTTCCTGGAATAGTATTAGCTGAGCAGTATTTCCATTTGCAGCATATGCCAAAACCACATTTCCAAGAGCAAAACCAACTATAACTCCAATTCTGCCAAGTCTGTTTAGCAAACCTGCTATCAAACCTGAAATTGCGTATGCCGCAATCATTATTGGCTCAGTTCCTGTAATTACTCCAAGCACTACTCCTATGGTAACACCACCAGTAGCACCAACTAGCATACCATTCTTCCAACCCAAAACTAAAACAATTAGAATGCTTAAGATGTTTTTTACTGAAAAACCAAATATTGTAAAGCTACCAAAAACTGTAACTGTTATAGCAAGTAAAAGGCTTGTACCAATTACTTCCTCAATTGTAAACGCACGCCTTGTTCCAAAGTCAATTATCATTGGAATTGAATTTACAAAAATTTTGTAGAAAATATATGTAGTAATTCCAAGCATAATGCCTGTTAATAAATCAAATACATAAAATGTTCTGAAGAACATTGGCACAACTTGTACTAAAATTACTGCAAAAATAAGGTGTCCTCCAACCTTTTTCTGCTCATTAACATTTTCCTGTAGCTTAGGCCTTTTTATAAGAATTGCCACGAAAAATAGTAATGATGTAATAAAATATATTAAAAAATTGCTAAGTCCAAAGCTTATAAAAGTACCAATAAGCGAAAGTACATACATAATGCCAACCGGTCTGTTATTTCCAAGTGCTGCTGCAATCATAGCCAGTCCAAATGGTACCATAGAAAACACTAGACTACTTCCACTAAATCCAACCATGGAAATTAGAAAAGTTACTATATACAAAAATATATTTTGCCTCGCGAATAACCTTTTTAACACATCTTTTGCCAATACTTTTTTATTTTCTTGCTCATATTCGTTCTGACTGTCAAGTGAATCTCTTGTTATATTTTGAAACATATTAACCACCTCTAAACTTTTTATTTATGCATTAAAGTCCTTCAATCTGCTTTTCTTTTGTACTTATAGCATTTAATGCTACCCTATTATAGTTCTTTTAAAATTATTTTTTTGTCACATTTAATCCATAATATAAAAAAGTTTTTTACAAAATGTGATGTGTTATTTATTTTTTATTTATTATTTTACAACTTGTGTTTATTATTTTATCGCATTTTGTGGTTTTTTTCAATATTTTCGGGAGAAAAACTTGCAATTTAGGGACACGTCTTTTCTTGCAAGAAATTGCAAACTTGGGACAAGTCTTATTTTATCGTATAGGAAAAATCGTCAAATTTTTGCTATACAACAAGGTTAGCCTACCTTTGGCCGTCCGAGCGAAGCAAGTAGCATGTATTTCGCCGTTGCTCCAGAGACAAGCCCTGCGAAGTCCCTTTTTATTATTCAAATTAGGCATGAGCTAAACTTTGAAATCTGGTTGAATTCGACCAAAAAAATTTCGCTCTGTCTCCAAAACGAAATTTCATGCTTACAAAACCGCTATCTTAAATTCCTTGCCCTTAAATGCAAATACCATTTTAGTAATATTGCTAAAGCCGCGCTCTTTTAGACTGTTTTCGTAGTCTTTCTCCTCAATTTGCTTTTTGCCGTTTTCTACTGCTTGCTCTAATGATGGCTCGTCCATCTCATCTGCCACCTTAAATTCTATTATAAAGCTGTTTTGGCTTTTGTCCTGTGGCTCTAGCATTATGTCGTATCTACCAAAGCCAGACTCTCTGTTTGAATTCACATAGTAGCTGTCCTTCAGACCAACTAACATTCCCAAAACAAATGCATGATAGAAATTCTCTGCTGTATTTTTGCCCACGTCCATGTAGCTAAACATTTCTTCCACTAATACTCTGAATTTATTTTCGAAGTCTTTTAGATTTAGGTTCACTAAGTCTTGTAATATACTTTCTAAATCATTACTTATAACCTTGTCCTTAAACCAGTCATCTATTATATCCTCAAACAGAGTTTTTATTTCGTAATTTGGCAATTTTACTTTGTACTTTTTCCTATCTATCTGTTCAACTACCTTTAAATAGCCTGTTCCTAGCATTAGCCCCCAAACGTTGTCCTCGTTATTCTCAATGTCTACAATTATTGTCTCAAGATTTATTGGTACCTCTATTGCCTCACCTTTTAGCAATCTTTCCATTTTTCCTTTAACTGTAACAGAGTTTTTTAACGTACGCTTTATTAGGTCATTTGAGCTGGTATTGACCCAATATGGCACAAGTCTTTTCTTTGCCAGAAAGTTTAACAAACTCCATGGGTTATATATTCCCTCTACATCACCTATTCTATATCCATCATACCATCTTTTTACTTCTTTCTTTTGGTCTTCTAAGCCAAAGTCTTTTAGTGCCTTTTCTACTTCTTCTGAAGTAATTCCAAGGTCATCTGCAAACTCATTATCTAAAACTGTATATACATCAAAATTATTTGCTCCACTAAAAATGCTCTCTTTTGCAACTCTGCTTACTCCTGTTAGCACCGTCTTTTTTAGGTATGGGTTGTCTTTAAATGTTGCTCCGAAAAAGCTCTTTAGAAAATCAATAGCTTTTTCATAATATCCGTTAATATACGCCGCTTGAATTGGCACATCGTATTCATCTATAAATAGCATTACTGGCTTGTTATAATGTCTGTTTAAGTACCCACTTATCTCTCTTACACTCGTTTTTAGGGTTGCTTCGTCTTCTCTTGTATATAACACGTCCATCATCTTTGTTTTTTCAAATTCATATAGTTTATCACTCTCTAGCAAATACATATGCTCTCTATACATCTCTAAAATTGCTGTTTTTAAGTTAAGTATCATATTCTCATAATTGCTGTCGTTTACATCTTTTAGAGTTAAATACAAGCATGGGTATGCTCCCATCTGCGATGTATATTTTTCTCCCTGTTCCATTATTTTTAGCCCTTTGAATATCTCCTTTGAGTCCTTGCTATCACAATCAAAGAAGTACTTCAACATACTCATATTTAGCGTCTTGCCAAACCTACGTGGACGCGTAACAAGAACCACTTTATTAGTATTGTCTATAATATCTTTAATATATAGACTTTTGTCTATAAAGTAGAGCTTTTGCATTCTTAGCATTTTAAAATCACTTTCACCAATTCCTATACCCTCAAACTCCATAATAGCACGCTCCTTTCCCAATCTGCTTTAAAGCATACAAATTTACCTTCCTGCTATTTTTTCACTTCGCGATTATTATATCATAGCAAATGGAATATTTCTATACTTTTGGTTGAATTGCCAAAATGAAATTTTGGGAATGTCTCCTACTTGTTTTATCTCCACCAACATAAGGCTTCTCACGAAGTCCTTATGTTGGTTTAAGTTCAATGTCTACTACCTGCTCATTGCATTATGGTAAATTTTTTACATACAAAAAGAGATAACCCATTTGTTATCTCTTTTTGCTTTATTTTTTACGGCTACTATTTGTTATCATCCTCAGCTGAAGTGTCACCGCTTTGAGTTTCATTGTCCGAGCCTCCGTCTGGTCCTTTGCCGTTTTTATTCTTTAGTACTTTTCTTATTATAAGTACAATTCCCACAATTAGTATTATTCCAACTATTCCACCTATTACATAGTAAATTGGTTTTTGTCCAAATGGTGGTAAAATAATTACTCTTTCTGCTGCACTTGCATCAACTTCTGCTGGGTTGTTATCTAGTGGGTTTTGGTTTCCTACTATTGAGAATGCCATTCTTCTTCCTGCTGTGTTTGTTGTTTTAACAATTTCAAGCATATTGTTGTAGGTTAAGTCGTCATCTGTGTTTTCTGGTGTTATCAATTGTGATAACATCAATGTCTTTTCTTCTGTGCTATCTTCTGCATTGCTTCCATTGTATGGAACTAATGCTTTTGCTGCCTGTCCACCAGAGCTGCTTGTTTCTATAATATTGTTGAAGTCATCAAATGTAGCCCATAGGTCTTGTCTTACAAGTCCTTCGCTTTCTATTGTTTCTTGCTTAATTAAGCTCCAATCGCTGTTCTTTTCATCTGATGCGTCAAACTGCATATTATTATGAACACAGTCTATAATCTGGTCTGCTGATGTGGTAACAATCTCTGTATTGGTATTTTCTCCCCTGTAGTAGAAGTCTTTGCTGTCTCCGCTGTCTATGTAGTCTATCTCGCCAACATTTGTAATTTTTACTTTATATGTAATTCTTATTGTTGCACCATGCATTAACTCCTCATCCATTGTAAGCTGTACTAAACCTTTGTCTGTAGTACTTATTAGGCTATCAACATCTTGCCTAAATGCATATCTGTGGTTTGTTCCATAGTAGTTATTATACATACCATTACTACTTTGTAGCACTTCTTCTAAGCCATATTCTTCGTGGTCTTGCCACAACGCGTTGTTAGTTCTTCCTACAATGTCGAATAATACTGTTTGGTTAGCAAGTGTTAGGTTAATGTTCTCTATTGACTTATCAACTTCGAGCTGTGCTTTTGGTCTTTCTGTTAAACCAAAGTCGACATTTGCAAGCACATAGTTTTCATCATCATCATCAAATCCGCTATGTTGCTTATTGTACTCAACTTCTGCAACTATAACACCTGTTTCGGCAGACATTTCTGTCCATTCTTTAAACATTCCAAAGTATTCTGAACTTCCTGTATATGGTGATGCAAAAACTTCTGCCTTATAGTTTGTCATTGCACCTTCACTATATGAATTTACAGTTTCTCTGCCTTGCAATCTGTAGCCTGAGTCTTCAGCAAATGGTGCATTATCTCCGCCTCGTGTATTAACAACTATACCGTCATCATCGCCAACCGACCAAATATCTTTTGCATCTGAGTAGTTAGCTCCTGCATCTGCTGCTGCTATGTCATATCCATATGTATCATCTCTTGGACTTCCTTTTTCTGCATTATATTTGTTTCTCTCGTTTTGGGCCGCAGTGTCTGTATAGCCAGCATATCTTCCATCTAAGTCTGTTGCAGCATTTTGTGGTAGTCCATTACCATCTGCATCAACTTGATATAGTGTAGACTTAAAGTCTTGACCATTGTATGAGGTTGCATTCGAACCGCCATAACTGCTTGTCATTGCTGTTGCATCTGTGTCTCCATATTTAAACCTTATTACATAGTCGCCTGGTATGAAACCACTGAAAGTATATGTTCCATCAGCTCCTGTTTGTGTCTCGAACCATACATATTCGCTCTGTTGACCATCGTCTTCTCTTTTCTCGACTAATTGTACTGTAAGTCCTGCTATTCCTATTTCTCCATTGTCTCTAATACCATTTCCTATCATAGCACCATCAACATCTACAGTCCTATCATCTTCCCATACAACACCATTTGCCTGTCTTGCTGTTTCATTAAGTGTTATGCTTAAGCCTGGCGCTCTATCTGTATCGTCTTCAAAGTAGTGCTCATAGTTTCCTGCCTCTAAGTTTACTCCTGCTAAGTCTTCGTCAACATTACCTGGGTTAGAGTCTCTGTCTACTAAACCTGCAACATCTCCAGAGCCTTTGCTTACTCCGTTTGGAAGTGAAGTTCCATCTCTATAATATGTTTGGTAACCGTTTATTTCTGCTATATTATCTTTGGTGTTTTGTATTTTTAGTCTGTCTCCATTTTCTCCTCTGTCTACTTGGAATGTCAAGTAGATACTAGCCATTTCACCACTTTGCAATTGATGTCCTGATAGTCCTGTTATATATGCAGTCTTGTAACCGCTTAAGCTTCCGGTAGAACTATATATACTTGTGTCACTAGCTCCTGCATCGTCTCCCAGACTTCCTGCTAAGAAGTTTCCATTATCATTTATTATGTCTTGGTCTTGTTCCATCATTTCTTCATATGCAGCATCATCTGGAGTACCAAAGCCATACATTATCCAAGATAGATTTGGTTTTAAAATATAGTCTTCGTCATAGTAGTCTACTATTTCAGTTATTACTCCCTCAATACTTTGTGATTGATTTCTTACAGTTATTACATATGTTATATATACTTCCAATTCTTGTCCTGGATGATTTAATGCCTCGTTGTCATATTCATAGTCACCACTACGTACCTCTCGGTTATATGTTGCTGGGTTATCATAGTAACCTTGCTCCAACCTTACATTTATATCCCAGCTCGAATTGTTATCTTGTCCGCTAGCAGTATTTTGTCCAGCTTCTTCTCTTACATTTCTTTGTGCATAATCAGATACATGTGTCTTGCCATTTATTTTAACTGCTGCTTTGTATACGTCCTTCATTAACGCCATATCAAATTCATGTCTTTTCCATAGACCCAAGTTTATGTAGAACTGTCCATCATAAACTGATTTGAATTCTCCGCTGCTGCCACCTCTTACTGACATTTTTACATCATTTGTTGCTACCCATCCATCGTAAACTTGCTTGTAATTTCCATTTGGATCACTACCTGGTGAATCTGTAATTTGATGTACTACAATGTTGTCAAATGGTGGATATAGGTCATATTCTGATTCTGAGCCCGAGCCATGGCTTGTATTCGCATATATGTTGCAATCCCAGATGAATTGTAGTTTTTGTAATGTTTCTTGGTCTCCGCCTGCAATCTCTTTGTATAAAGACTTTAGCTCATCCTCACTAGGATATTTCTTGTTTGACTCGATATACTGTTTAATTCTCTGAGATATTGCTCCTTCAGCCCATTCTTCTGTCTGTAAGCCTCTTGAATCGTATAGGCAACCATCTATAAGCTGTGCTGAACTTTGTGAATATTGGCCATTTTCATTTAGTTCATATCCCATTAGTTGTAACATGCTGAATGATGCATTCATTGAACCTGCTCCTAGTGCGTTTGATGATGCATAATTTTCTGGATATGCTCCTATCTCTGCAAACTGCGCATCGAAGCTATCTCTAAATGACTGCTCCTCAAGCGCTTTTGATGTCTTATACCATGCATCTGTATTATACATGCTTTCAATGCTTCCACCACCTGCTAAGTAATCTGTTGGCAAGTAGTATTGTCCATTGTATTCAAACTTCACATAGTATTTCTTAGAAATATCTAAGCCATTGAACTGGTAATATCCGTTTTCGTCTGTTATTGTTGGGTTTATATTGTGCATTATTTCTTCATCTTCACCTGTTGTCATTAGCTGTGCTTCTTTTCCTTGATTTGAACCTGGGTCGACTTCATATAGTGTTACTTTAATGTTTGGAAGTGCTCTATCTGGTGCTTCCATGCTAAATATTCCATCTGATATTGAGCCTGAAATCATTCCATCTGCTAGAGTCTCTTTGCCTTGTTTTCCATCTTCCCATACATATCCGCCAAGTTTCATTGTAATTTCAATTCCGTCATCTGGTCCACCTGGTTCATCTGGTCCACCTGGCTCGTCTTCGCCTGGCAACTCACCAATCAGAGTAATTATTTGCTTATATAGATATCTGTATCCCATTGCTTCGAAAACATCTTGCGCTGCTCTTGATGCAAGGTCTACCCTTACTCTGGTCATTGTACAAATGTAGTTACCATCACCTAAGTCTTCGTGTTCACATGCTGCATAATATATTTGGTCATGCTTTCCATACATTCTAATTATAGTTGCTTCTGCCATCATGTATTGGAATTCTACTTGTATTCCTACCTTATGCACTCTAGTACTTACATCTCCAGAATTTCCATAGTTAGGATTTTTAAATTTCAAGTAAAATTTTTGCCCACTTTCAGGATATAATTGCTCTGTTTCATCAACATATGTTTTATCAGCAGTATTTGGTTCGAAATACTCCGGCTCTATTTCTTCTCCTGTTATATTTGTACTTGATGAGCCCTCATCGGCTAGTATAAAGCTATCTATTTCTATTTTATCAACTATCTTTTCGCCATTTACATTGTAGCCTTCTATCCACATATCATGGATACCCCCAAATGTAACTCCATCTGCCCTTCCGTCTGTGTAGTCCATTGAAAGTGGTCCAATTGTAATATATTCTGAATTTTCACTAAGTACCACAAGCTCACTTGGGTCTGTTGTATTCTCTAGTCCTAGAGCATTATTTGGATCCTTAGCAATATTTTCTTCGAGCTTTTCTCCATATTCTGCATATGTATCTGCTTCTTTTAGTAAAGCATCCGCTTGTTTTAGAAGTCCCTTATTGGCAAACAAACCATCTCCGGTACCTCTAGTATTGTGTGATATTCCGTCACCCTTAGCAGCTCCATCCCTTCTCCAAATTGCATATTGTTTTAGGTCTTCACCACCCGGATAAGTTATTATATATGCCAAGTCCGGAAGTACTTTTTCACTACCCCCTTCTGGTTCCCAATATGTCATAGAAATAGGTCCTTCATAAGCATATCTTGCACATTTATTATAGTAAGAATATACTGGGTAACCTGCATTAATTCTATCTGCTTCAGCCTGTATTTCCTCTGGTGTAGGTGCATTTATGAGCTGTCCTCCGTTTTTATTAATACAGTATATCAAATGTCCTTTTGTTTCTATATGCACAAGTGGATTTCCATCAAAGCCCGGTATTGATAAAAATCTATCTCCCCAGCTGCTTGCTCCATAATGGGATGAGGCAAGTACTTCTGGTGCACTAGTTCCACCCGAAGCAGACACTTTATTCTCTAATGAAGTCGCTGCTACATTTATCTGCTCTTTATTTATCGCAAATATAGTATATACGGTTAGCCATATTAGAAATGCACTTAGTATAATACTGAACGAAATTAAAAGTTTCTTCTTCATACTTACCCCTCCTTTACTTTTTCCTTACATCTAATACTCTAGTTTTAATTAAATATACACCTATTGTTAATATACCAAGTACTGTGCAAATAATTGCTGTGTATGTTACAATCTTACCTGTTACAAGTGATACAACCACATCTGATGATGCCATGTCATCTTCATTTGCCACACCATTTCCTGGTGTTGAATCTACATCTTCTAAACCAAGCTCGTTATATGCCTCGTAAATCTCTGCCGTGTTGTTTATTATTCCTATTGTACTCTCTGTAATCTTCTTACTTACTAGCAATGTAATTTCCCTTGTCTCTCCTGGTTGTATTTCCTCGTTTTCTAAACAATTTGTATAAATATTTCCATCGTTGCCTTCGTACCAGTCCTTATTTAACTCTGAATTGAAAGTAAATTCATCTGGTAAATAATCTACAATTGTTGTTGCATATCCTGGCACTCCGCCTTCGTTTTTAACAGTAATCTTATATTCTACAAGCATTGTACTATTTCCAACATTTCTATCGAGTAATTCCACCTTTGCTACACTATTGTTGTGCACATATTCTTTTGTTCCTATTGTTGGAGTTGTTAATGTTATTTTGCTTACTTCTTTACTTAAGCTTAGGTCAAACCTTTCTGTCTCAAGCAAACCAATATCAATATTTCTTACATTTGCACTTGTTACTTGAATTGTATCTGTCATTCCGGCTTTTCTAAGCTGTCCATTGTATGTTAGGTCTACCTCTAGTGCGTCAGAGTTCATTGTTTGGTTTACATCCTTTTTCTGATATTCTGTTATCTCGTATCTTCCTGTATCGTACAAGAATGCTACAGCATATTCTCCTACTTGCAAATTGTCAAACCTATATGCGCCATTTGCATCAGTCTTGGTTATCTTGTCCTCATTTGTATCTGCATCTTTTACAATTTGGTTAGTAGCTTTATCTAGTAGTAAAACCTCTATGTCTGGAATTAATTGCTCGTCTAAATCTCTTTGTCCATTTGCATTTTGGTCATTCCAAGCCACACCTGCTATTACATATCTGCCATATGCCGGGTCTTCTCCATGCATTCCAGGGTCGTACTCAACATATTTCGTAATTTTGTTTGATTCCATCTCATATCTATTTACTACATTTAAAACACCATAATTTACAACCTGCCTTGTATTTTCATTTGGCAATGTAGTTGCTGTGAATGTAATATCAATGTTGTATTCCTCTCCCGGATTTAACTGTAAAATAGTTGTTTTTATTATTTTTGCACCGCCATTTGAAGTTGTAGAACTTTCTTCTCCTTTAACCCCTTCTGTCATTTCTTTAAATTTTAGTCCCTCTGGTACCTCATTTGTAAAGTACAATGATGGTATTGTTGAATTTCCATTATTTTTTATGCTGTAACTGAATTTTAGCTCGTCTCCCTCTTGCACATAATCTGGAGAACTACTTGTTTGCTCAAATGAAAGGTCAATTGCATTTACATTATATGTCATTGTATTTGAATAGTTGGTATCAATAGAATCTCCGTCTCCGGCTAGTGTAACATCTAGCTGTCCTTCATAGTCTTCGATTTCTATTATAAATTCAAATATCACATTATCTCCCTGTACAAGATTTGGGTATATTCCTTCTACTGTATTTCCATTGATGTTTACTTCATCATCAGTTATATGTCGATCTTCTTCAAAACGTCCTTCTAGAATTTTTACTCCATCAGGCATTGTAGAACTTACTGTCAAGTTACTTATGTCTATATTGCTGATATTTTCTATTGATATTCTAAACCTAATTTGCGCTCCTCTTTGTATTCCTATTTCTTCTGTAGTGGTAGCAACCATTTCCATTTCCAAGTCGCCTCTAACCTTGTACAACGTATAAGTATTCGATGTTGCTGGGTTGTTGTCTTCGTCTGAAACTGCTGAAACTTGATATGTTATCTCTTTTCTATAGCCTTCTTCAAACATCTCAATGTCGCCCATCATTTGAATTTCATACACTTTTGTAACAGTTTCTCCTGGTTTAATAGTTCCTAATGTATAAACTTGCTCATCTCCTTGTAATGTGTCATATGTATCATATGCATCATTATATTGAATTGCTTTTGTACCATCTGGAGTTGGAACTGTTAATCTAACATTTGTTGCATCAGCCTCTCCATTATTTGTTACCAACGCTGTAAATTTAGCAATTCCACCTGCTTGTAAGTCAGAGTTCGCTTCTCTGTTTGCCTCTAGCTTAACACTTAAGCTTGGTCCAGCTCCTGTAGCCAAACCTACTATTGCTGCTTCTTTTGTTTCTGGCACTACACCCAGCTTAGACAAATTATTGTAATAAGCTGTATATCTTGTGTATGCTGACTGACTAAACTCAAGGTTTGCAGGAACTGTAATGTCATATCCAAAGTTCAAATGAGTACTTGGCTTAAACTCTCCATTCACTACAATCATGTATGACTTAACAGCATTCATATTATTTGGCACTTCTGTCCAACCATTTGCTGCATTATTTAAGTCATTCGAAGGATTTGCATTTTCTGTATAATATATCTTTATTGCAGCCGTGTTATAATCGCTTATTTCTATTCCAGATGCAAGCCTAATGTCAATATTGTTTTGCAATTGTTCTTGTCCGTCTGTAATTGTATTTCCGTTGACAGGAAGTGTTCCTAATATTTTTAATTCTCCTAGGCTATTGTCATAATTATTAACAATATCGTTTGTTATTCTAACTGTTTTTTCAGGAGCATTTATACTTAGTTCTTCAACAGTCTTCTCATTTTTTAGTGTATAAACCTCGCCCTTTCCATCTTCTAAATATCCGCTCATTCCACTAGCTACGATAACTCCAGCAGGAGCAACAATATTCATATTAGTGCTTGCTGTTCCATTGCCCTCGCTATTTGCCTGCTCAAATATTTCAG
This sequence comes from uncultured Clostridia bacterium, assembly GCA_944390995.1. Next base: position 106,018 of record CALXSA010000001.1, on the reverse strand, counting down.
AATTTTCATTTGTGTATGTCATTACCACTTGCTCTGTAGAATTTGTAGCTAGCTTGTCTAGCTCTAGCCCGAAACCTATTACTATGTTTGTACCTTTTAACGCATCTCCTATGTTATAATCAGTTTGCGTTCCATCTAACTCTATTTTTAGTACTACTGTTCCATCTTTTGTTTTTTCTACAGTTTGGTTTGCAATTTTCAAATTGTTTTCATTCGCTAGTTTAATATCATTAATAGTTACATTTTCAATTACATTTGGGAACTTAACCTCAAAGCTTGGGTTTTTATATAATGCATTTGAATTGCTAGAAGTGTCTAAAACAATTCTCATCTCTAGGTTATCATGTGTTTTTGTTGTAGATAAGTCCAAAGCCTTGCCATCTGAATTAAATAGAATTTCAGCTTTAGTTGTTGGCTCAGATAGTGCAATTGCATCAGATGAACCCATTTCTGTTAGTCCTGTCTGTCCAGTTAATGAACTCTTTAATGAAGTAAATGTCTCCATTTGGTCTCTTGAGTAATCTATTTTACTACTAATAACCTTTGTTATATCTAAGCTTAGCTTACCCTCTATAATTGGTTTGCTTGTTTTTATCTTTAATTTATTGTTGTTTAATTTTGATAAATCTACGATATATGTATCATTGTCCTTTTTAGTATCTTTATTAATTGTAGCAATTTTCTTATCATTTTCATCAAACACTTCGATGTATCCATCTTCGCCAAGTAATTTGTTAAATATTGAAACATTTACTCTAATAGTTTTATTCTTTGTATAATTGTTACCGCCAATTGTTGTTAAAGCCCTATCTCCTTCTTTTGTTAGAAATTCATCATAGTCTTTTTGCTCAAACTGTATGTAGTCTAATATTTCTGCATATCCTATATCTGCAACATATTTTAAATTGTATTCAATCTCTTTTTTCTCTTTAGCATCATAGTTAGAATAAATCTGCCCCTTATTTATTTCTGTTTCTTCAGAAATAACTTCAAAATTCACAATATCGCTAACCTTTTGGTCAAGCTTAATTTCGCCTTCTACTACATTCTCCTCTAAATTCATTTCACTGTTTGCATATACTGAAATATTAGTAGTAGCTTTTATACTTGTATTAAAACCATTTTCTTCTATGTAGTCGTAAATTTCTTTTCCTTCATATATAAATGAAATCAAGTATTCATCATCTGCGTCCTGAACCCATGAAACTTCGCCCTTTTCATTTGCTTGGTTCTCTACAGTTATTTCTACCAAACCTGTTTCTGTGTCATATTTCCAATTGTTCTCTCCAAACTCTAAGCCATCATTTTTTCCATTTGTAGCAGTAGTCCTATTAGCAGTAGCTTTAACCTCGCTTGCTTTTTGTCCGTTTATTTCAGGAGATTGCACTTTTAGTTTTGTATTTTTTACTGGCAATATATTATTCTCTACTTTTGTATTTGCTCTGATTTGTAAAAGCACACCATAGTTCTCGTTACTATTAAATGGTACATATTTCTGTATATTTAGTGTCGTATTTGCCTTTGCATCAGCAGTCCAATTTAGTTTATTCTCTACTGAGCTCTGCACTTCCTTCTCCTCTGCCTCACTATCTACAAATGTACCTGTGAGCTTTGTATTAAATTCCTTAGCAAACATATCTGTATTAATCTGTTCAGACTTTTTAATTTTTATAGGAAGTTCTAAATTCACAGAAGCTCCATTATTCACTTGTTTTAAAGTTATAACATTGCCCTCAATTTTCTCAATGTTCTCATTCTGCACTTTTTCACTCACTATATCAAAATTCTCATTTTCGAATGAAATAGCTCCATTTTTCAAATAACCATTTTCCTTTAAGCTAAGGTTAATATAAAGTTTTGCCTCATCAGAATCAATCTTGTAAGTAGCTTCATGTGCATTATCAATAAGGTAAGCATCAAACTCTACATACTTACCATTATTGCCACCACTACTTGCATAACTAACTCCATACTTTAAAGCCATTCCCGCTTCAGAAAACAGTACTAGAAAAACTACTAATAGTGCAATTATTTTACTAAAAACTCTGCTTTTACTGCTAACCCTGTTCATGTTCAGACTTATTCCCCTTTCTTGTTTTTTTATAAAACGCCACTTACCATCTACAAGTTTCATTTGTTGCCATAATAGAATTGATATAAAAGGCCATTTATAGATAATTATATATACTTATATTATAGCCTCTTTTTTAATCTTTTCCAAGGCACAATACTTACCAAAACTGCCATTTTTAGGCATTTCCCCTTACGGCTCCTCACCTTTGTTCGACAAATATTAAGTTTTTGTTACAATTTTTTTATTATATTACAAAATTGCTGCTCCGCCCTACGGCTACCTTGCTTTTTTCGTTTTGGGGACAGGTCTCATGGCGAAAACTTTTTAACCTGGCCCTATTTCAAAGGCATAAGAGAGGCATTTCGCAGGGCTAGTCTCTGAAGCAACGGCGAAATACATGTCCCCGGTTTGCTCGGACAGCCCAAGGAAGCCTAACCTTGTTGTATACGGAAAAATCGTTAAAAGTGCTGGAATTTCAAAGAAAAAGTGAACTTTTTCTATACAATAAGAAAATTGGACGTTAGCGGAAGCAAGGCTTCCGACGTCCACATGTGCATTTCGCTTCGCGAATATGCACAGCCCAAGGTAAATTAACCTTGTTGTATAGCAAAAATCTATCGATTTTTCCTATACAATTAGAAAAGAGAGAGTAGAATTTAAAATTCTACTCTCTCTAATTAGTCGCTGACAAAGCCAACTTATTTAATGTTTACTTGTTCTGTTCCGAGTCCTCTCCATCATTTGGAGTTTCATTCTGTGTTTGCTCATTTGGTGCTTCATCATTTTGCTTTGTGTCATTTCCATTTGGCTCGCCACCTTCTTGCGGTTTATCCTCATTTGATGTTTCCTCTACTGGCGTTTCTCCCTCTGAAGATTTATCCTCATTTGATGCTTCCTCTACTGGCTCTGCTTCTTCTGAAGATTTGTCACCGCTTGGTGTTCCATCTACTGGTGGTTCTCCTTCTGGGTTTCCATCTGGAGTTCCATCTGAACCGCCGTCTGGGCCTTTGCCTCTTTTATTTACTTTTACTATTATTAATACTATTCCGGCTATTAGTATAATTCCAATTATTGCACCTAGTACATAGTAGATTGGTGTTTGACCAAATGGTGGTAAGATTACTACTCTCTCAGCAGCACTTGCGTCAACCTCTGATGCATTGTCTTGTGTTTGGTCTTGGTTACCTACTACTGAGTAAGCCATTCTTCTACCTGCTGTATTAGTTGTTTTTACTATCTCTACCATATTGTTGTATGTTAAATCGTCGTCTGTATTTTCAGGTGTTATTAATTGTGTTAATACTAATTCTCCTTGTACTACTCCTCCTGGCTCTAATGCTGCTCCATATGAAGTTGAATGAATTATGTTGTTAAAGCCATTTACTTGTCCTTCTAATTTAGCATTTATCAAGTTTTCTGGAGTATTTTCTGTAGTATTTGGTACTATTGTGCCTTTATCTATTATTGACCAGCCACTTTGAGTATTCTTTTCGTTTGAAGCATCAAACTGTAAATTGTTGTGTACACAGTCTAGTAACTCGTCTGCTGATGTTGTTGCAACTGCTGCTCCGTCTGCTACTCCTTTATAGTAGAAGTCCTTAGTTGCATCATCTACATAGTCTGTCTCACCAACGTTTTTAACTTTAACCAAGTATGTAATTCTTATAGTTGCACCATGCATTAATTCTTCGTCCATTGTAAGCTGTACTAAACCTTTATCTGTTCCTGTTACAATATCATTTACACCGTTGTTTTCTGTTCTTAATGCATATCTATGGTTCTTTCCATAATAGTTTTCATACATTCCATCTTCCTGTTTATCCATTAAATTGTATTCTTTGTGGTCTTGCCATAATGCGTTGTTTGCTGAACCGGTTATATCAAATAGTGTTGTTCCATTTGCAAGTGTTACATTTATATTAGAAATAGATTTATCAATTTCAAGTTGTGCTTTTGGTCTTTCTGTTAAACCTAAGTCTATGTTTGCAAGTGTGTATTCACCATTATATATGTTGTCTCCTGTAGCTACTCCGTTGCCATTATCCTTTGCTTGGTCTTTACCTGTTTGCTGTCTATTATACTCAAATTCTACTACAATTACACCAGTTTCTGAAGTCATGTATGTTTCATTCATAAGTTCTTGATGCAATGCTGCCAATTCCTCATCTGTATATGCAGTTCCATTATATGTTGGTCTTTCATATGCTGATGCTAATACTTCTGCAACATGGTTTGTAACTCCTGTAGTACTGTAGTCATTTACTGCTTGTCTTCCTTGTATTTCTCTTGCAGATTGTACAGGTCCGATTATGCTTTGACCGCTTCTATTGTCTGTGCTCCAAATGTCTTTTGCATCTGAGTAATTTGTTGTATCGCTGTCTGCTTTATATATGTCGTATCCATATGTGTCATCTGTAGGTGAATTTTTATTTGCATTGTATTTTCCACTTACGTTTTGTGTTTCTGTATTTACATATCCTTGGTATCTTCCTTGTTCGTCTGTAGCACCGTTTTGGTCTATACCTACTTGATATGTTGTAGATTTAAAGTCTTGACCATTATATGAAGTTACATTTGCACCAGAACCACTTATTGTGTTTGAAAGTGCTGTTGCTTCAGTATCACCATAGTAGAATCTTATTACATAGTCGGCAGGTATATAGCTTTCAAAGCTGTAAGCACCATTTTCATCTGTTGTTGTTTGTTGCCATATGTATTCTGCTCCATTTATGCATTTTTCTACTAACTGAACTGTAACTCCTGCTACACCAATTTCGCCGTCTTCCCTTATGCCGTTTCCTATTTTAGCACCGCTTTGGTCTTCTGTTCTGTCATCCTCCCAAACAGTACCATTAGCCCTTCTTATTCCATCTTCATCTATTATAATTCTTAGTGCTGGCGCTCTATCTGTATCATCCTCAAAGTATTTCTCGAACTTGTCTTCATTTAATTTACCTTCTAGGTCTTCATCTGCATTACCTGGGTTAGAGTCTCTGTCTAGTAGGCCTGCTATGTCTCCAGAACCCTTTGTAACACCGTTTGGAAGCTCTGTTCCATCTCTATAGTATGTTTCATATCCGTTTATTTCTGCGATGTTATCCTTTGGACTGCTTTCATCATCTAATATTATCTTTCCATTGCCATCCTTATTTGCTTCAAATGTTAGATAAATGAATGCCATTTCACCAGTTTGTAATTGTTCATTTTCTAGTCCTTTTACATATACGCTCTTATGTCCATCAAGTGTTCCTTCATTTCCATAACGGCTACTATCTGAAGCATTCGCATCACTTGAGCCTGAGATAAATGATGTAGCTGCTGTGCTTTCTCCATCTATTACGCTTTGCTCTTGTTCCATCATTGCATAATATTCGTTTTCGTCTGGCTCTCCTAAGCTGTCTTCAGTTTGGAACATTATCCAAGATAGATTTGGCTTAAATGTAAATTCATTGTCATAGTAATCGACTACCTCTTTAATCTTTCCTTCGATACTCATCGATTGGTTTCTAAGAGTAATCTTATATGTGATGTATACCTCTAAGTCTGAACCTGGATGTCCAAGTGCTGCACTATCGTAATCATAATCTTCCTGATATAACTCTCTGTTATATCCTTCGCTTCCGCTGTCATTATATGATGCTCCATAGTATGCATTATAGTCTGACATTCTTACATTAATATCCCAGTATGATTCATTGTCTTGTCCGCTTTCATTGTTTGTTCCATTTTCTCCATCTTCTGGTTTATCTATGTTTCTTTGATTGTAGTCATATACTACTGTTTTATTGTTTATTTTTAGTGCTGCTTTGTATACGTCTTTTCTAAGTGCCATGTCAAACTCTTGTCTTCTCCATAGACCTAAGTTTACATAGTATTGTCCAGGATATATTGGCTTATATTCTACACCATCTATAATGTCCGAACTCATGTCGTATGTTCCATTTATTGCTTTGTTAATCTTAAATTGGTCGTATACTGGATACAAGTCTACTTGTCCGCCATTCAATGGTGAGCCTGAATATGCATTAATGTAGCAATCTTCTATAAATTGTAGTTTCATCCAAGTTTCTTGGTCTCCACCTGCAATCTCACTATAGATTGATTTCATTTCATCTTCAGAAGGGTATTTTTTGTTTGAGCTAATAAACTCTTTAATCTTCTGGCTTATTACTCCCTCTGCATATTCGTCTGTCTCTAAGCCTTTTTCGTCATATTTGAAACCATCTATTAATTGTGTGCCTGTTTGTGAGTATGTACCACTATCACTTAATTCATATCCCATTAAGTCAAGTTTAGTAAATACTGCATTTTTGCTTAAGCCTTGGCCTAATGAATTGCTTGAAGTATAGTTTTCTGGGTATGAAGCAATTTCTTGGTACCTTTGGTCGAACTCAGTTCTTCCAATGTCAACACCTTCAACACTTCCTGCTGTTTCTGCCTCTGTTCCTTTAGATGTTACCTCCCATTCAGTTGTATTATACAAGCCTGCATTTACCATGTCTTGTACTGAATTGTATTGTGCCGAACCTGTATTTAAGTATTCTGTAGGCAAATATGTCTGTCCATTATACTCAAATGTTACATAGTACTTCTTCATTGGGTTTAGTCCTCTGAATAAGTAATCACCATTTTCGTCTGTAAGTGTTGAGTTAATTCTATGCATTACTTCCGCTTCATCTATTCCTGCCTCATTTGGGTCTGTCATTAATGTAGCAAGTACTCCATCGCTTCCATCTGTTGTTTCATATAATGTTACTTTTACATTTGGAAGTGGTGTATCTATTCCTTCTCCATCTGTATTGCTTACACCATCTGCTTTTGACTCCTTAGTTGCAACTCCATCTTCCCATACATGTCCACCAAGTTCCATTGTTGTGTCTATTGGATTTCCTTCATCGTCTCCAGAACATATAATAAGTTCTTGCTCGTATAGAACTCTTATGGCATCAACACAGATTTGGTTTTGTTGGTGTGCACTTTGTAAATAAATTCTCTTATAGCATATTTCCAATGAAGGGTGCTCGTGTGTTTGTTGAACTGTAAGTTTTGTTCCGTTATATTCTGTATATTCACCATATGCTAGCATATATTGGAATTGTACTTTTAAGCATATTTTTGCTACTCTGTTCTCGTCATCTGCTGCTAGTCCTTCATTTGGGTCTGAGTAAACTATGTAAAATTCTTGCTCTGATTCTGGATATACTTGTTCTGTTCTATCTACCTTATCTTGGTCTGGTGTAAAATAGTCTGGTTCTTGTGATGAACCTAAGGCTCCTGTTACTTTATCAGCTAGAATTATTTTTTCTACTTTTATAGCTTCTTCTCCGCTGTCTTGGTCTCCTTTTGAACCTCTAACAAGCTCTCCTTTCGCATTATATCCTAGTACTTCCATGTTAGATATACCAGAAAATGCGATGTCATCGTATCTACCATTTGTATATTTCATTTTAAATGGTCCTACAATGTATTCACCAGTTTCAGTGTTTATGTTTACCCTTAATACTTTTTCAAGTTCTTCTGCTGATGGGTTATCTCCTAACTGCTCGCTTGTAATAGTTTGATTTTCTGGCTGAAGTCCTTTTCCTCTAACTTCTTGGTCATAGTAGTAATAGTATATTCCTTCAGTATCATATTTAGATGGGCCATCATTTGCAGAGTGTCCTAATATTTTTATTAAGCCGCCTGTGTATTCAGAAAGGTTCCATAAACCACGTTGTTTTTCTGCTGTCCACTCTCCCTGTGGGCTATCTGATATGATGTATGCTGCTACTGGTGGTAATTCTGCTGTATTTATTGCCTGATAGCCTATTGGAGAAATCGTACCTACTGGTGGTTCTAGTGTAACACAAGGTTCACCAGTTTGTGTTTTACCGTTTGAAGCTTCTATCTCTTTATATGTATATGGGTAACTGTCAAGTACTTCTGCATCTACACCGTGCTCAGAACAGTAGATTTGGTATCCTCCATAGGCTGGTAATGGTAAGGGCATTGAGTTTTTCTCCCTTGCTTCCCAGAATGAACCACAAGAACTTTCGTAGTTATACGCATCTGGGTCTGGCTCGCCTTCCACTCTTTCTCCTGTATCAGCAGTAGAAGTAGAAGCTCTAGTAGTACTTGTACCTTCAGCAGCAAAAACTTTGTTTTTTAATATGTTTACAGTTCCAAATAGGGCAACAACTAATATTACTGCAAATATCATGATTTTTGCTATTTTAGTTTTCATTTTATATCCTCCTTTCTTTCTTATTTTTTCTTAAGTACCCTTCTCTTAATTTCATAAACGCCAAATGCTAATAATACTGTAACTCCAAGTATTAGAGTTATTATCATTATTGTTGTACCACCAGTTACTAATGATAATATTACGTCTGCTTTTGACATATCATCTTCTGTTTCTACTTTGTTACCTGGTGTTGAGTCTATATCTGCTAAGCCTTGTTCATTATATGCTTCGTAGATTTCTGCACTATTGTTTAAGTTTTCAACTTTTGTAATATTATGACTTATTACTAAAGTAACTTCTTTTGATTCGCCAGGTTCAATTTTTGTATTTTCCAAACTTGTGTTATATATGTTTCCATTTTCAGATAGGAACCAGTCTTCATTTAATTCAGTATTAAATCTTACTCCTTCTGGAAGGTAGTCCACTATCTTTCTAACATATCCTGGTACCGCACCTTCGTTTGTTACTACTATTTTGTATTCTATAGCAACATCACTTTTTCCTAAGTTTTGTCCTAAAACCTCTATTTTGGCTAAGTCTTCATTGTCGTAGTTATATGTGTTTGTTCCTATTGTTGGTGTCGTTAATGTAATTTTGCTTACATATTTATCAAGCCTTAAGTCAAATTTCTCTGAAGTATATAAACCAATGTCTATATCTCTTATATTTCCATTTGTTACTGTTAAAATATCTGTAATACCTGCAATTCTTCTTTCTCCGTCTATTGTAATGTTTACATCAATTGCATCTGAGTTGAATGAACTATCAACTCCCTGTTCTTGATATTTTGTTAAGCTATATCTTGATGCATCATATGCAAATAATACTATATAATCTCCATATGGCACATTAGAGAATTCGTATTTACCATCGCTGCCTGTTGTTGTTCTCATCTCGTTGTTAGTGTCTGGGTCTTTAACTATTGAGTTCCTATCTTTATTCATCAATATTACTTCAATGCCTGATAGTAATTCTTCTGAGCCTTCTCTTTCACCGTTTTGGTTGGCATCTAACCATGCTGTACCTGTTATTTTGTATCTTCCTGATGGATTGATTGGGTCTGCTCCACCACCTGTATGAGCTCCTTCGTAGTACTCAATAATGTTTGTTACTTGATTACTTGTTATTTTCTCAAGGTTTGTAGCTGATACACTAACTTGGTTTTGTATTTCTTTGTCGTTAGTATCTGGTAACAAACCTGCTCTTGCAATAATCTCTACATCGATTGTTTCTTCTGGTTCTACTTCTATAATATCTATAACAACTTTTCCATCTTGTAAAGTTGTAGTTGCTGCTTCTTGTCCTTTTACTGTATATGTGGCTCTAACAAATGTAAGTTCTTCTGGTAATTCATCTGTGATTTTTACATTTCTTATATAAGAAGTTCCTTTATTTATTATCTGGAATTTGTATGTAACATTTTCCCCTTCTTTCACATATCTTGGACTTGAAGTTAATTCTGTAATTTCTATTTCAGGTTTTTCAGCATTGTACTCTACAATGTTTGAATAATGTTCTTCTCCACCAGCTGCTGTTACTGTTGTCATAAATGGAGCAAGTTGGTCTACATCCTCTACAGTTACAACTAAATGTATATTTTTTTGTATTTCCATACTAGGAATAGAAACTTGTAATGTGTTATTAGCTGAGTTGAAGTTTACACCATCTGTTGTGTCATTGTCTGCCATTATGCTGTCTCTAACAATTGCACTATTGTAGCTAATTCCTCTTGGAAGTTCAATTGATGCTACAACATTGCTTAAATTCTCTGAGCTTGAAATATTGTATATATTAATATCATACTCTATTTGTCTGCCCTGAGATAATGTCTCGTTTTCTGGAGCGTCACCTATCATTTCAATTGAGATGCTACCATCTTGTATGCTTAGGCTAGTCTCGCTTGTGATTGGGTTATCCAAATCAGTTGCTGTTATTTTTGCGGTTGTTGCTACTTCTTTTGGATACTTTCCTTCTTGTTCTTGCACTTGAGCTTTTTCTTCATCTGACATGTTTATATACTCGTCTGAATTACGGTCAATTATTGTATTGTCATTTACTTTTAAATAGTAAGAAACTTCTCTAGTTTGACCTGGTTCTAAGTTTCCAACATCTAATGTTTTTTCTCTTGCTGTTTCTTCCTTAAATTCTGTTGCAACATAGAATGATACGAACTTAGTATATAGTGGAGCTGATACTGTAAGTTTTACATTCTCCGCATTTACTTCTCCAACATTTTGTACCTTAGCTGTCATCTTTACTATTTGTCCTTCTCTAATTGTCTCTATTGATGAGCTTAGCTCTGCTGTAAGTTCTGGGCCTTGTCCTGTAGTCATACCTACAACTGCTGAATTTTTACTTTCTGCAATTGTTCCTATATCTGTAACATTATTATAGTACACTTTATACATCTCATATGTGCTATTATTGTGTGTCATGTTTGCTGGTATTGATATGTCATATGAGAATTCTGCCTTAGTTCCAGTTTTCATTTCATAATTTGCAAAGTCTATTAAGTAAGAACGTGAGTTAGCTGTTCTTTCTGTTGTCCAGCCATTTGCATTATCTTCCAAATTGTTTGTAGCATCTATATTCTCTGAATAATATACTGTGTAATTGCTACTATCAATTCCTGTTACCTTTAAGTCACTTGCCATTGGTGTAGTTAGGTTTGAACCCATTTCAGAACTTTCGTCTATTCTCTTATTGCCTTCTGCTGGTATTCTTCCTAAAATTTTAACATTATTAATATTGTTTGAGAAGTTGTTTATAATTGTACCACTAACTGTTGCTGTTCTTGCTTCTGAATATGTTTCTATTTCTACTGTTTGTGCTTCATCTGAGATAGTTTGTACTTCGCCTTCGCCCTCTTTATAATTTTCTATTCCGTTTGCAGTTACTATTCCATTTGGTGCTACAATATTTACTTCTCTTTTTACTGTTCCTTCTGCTTTAGTAGCATATTCATTTCTATTTACATACTGCATTTCTATTGCTTCTGTTGCACTTGGTGCTAAATTATCTAATGTCAAGTCAGTGTTTAGTACTATAATTGGTCCCTTGTATTCTGCATTTATTGAATAGTCTGTTTGTGTTCCTTTTAATGTAACATTTATAACCTTACGTCCATTTTCATCTGTAACAGTAGCTTGGTCTATTTTTAAGCCATTTTCTAATAATATATTTGCACTTTTTAAATTTACTTCCTTAATACTAGAAGGTAATACTATTCGTAAAGTAGGGTTTTCAAACAATGCATTATATTCACTAGAACTATCTAAAATTGCCCTTATTTCTACATCTTCATTTTTTAAAACTGTTGTTAAATCTGCCTTGCTTATTTCTAAGTCAACTTTTGTTTCTGGTTCTTTTAGTTCTGTTTGTGCTATATATTCTTCACTTGTTTCATTTGCCTTACCTGTGAGCCCCATCTCCATTTTACTAAAGTTTTTCATTTGGTCTTTTGAATAATCAATTTCGCCTTTTATTGCTTTAACTATGTTTAATTCTAATTGTCCTTCTGTTATAGGAGCTGTTGTTTCAATAACTACTCTATTGTTGTTTTGTTCATTTAAGTTTAGAACATATACTCCATTTTCTACTGTAGTGTCTTTATTGATTGTTCCTAAAACATTGTTTTTGTTATCTTTAACTGTTATAACTCCATCTTCTCCAAGTATTTTGTTAAAGATTGCTTGGCTAATTTCTATTCTTTTATTGTATGCATAATTGTTGCTTCCTATTGTTGTAAGTCCTTCTTCATCTTCTGCTGTTAAGAATTTATCAACACTTTGTGTGAATTGTATGCTGCTAATCAGTTTTGCACTTGGTATTGTTACTGTGTATTTGTTTGTGTATTCTGTTTCTACTTTGTTGTCTGCACTATAGTTTGTGTAAATATATCCTTTAGATAAAGTTGCTGGTGCAGATATGCTAAAATCTGTAACATTATTAAGTTTTTCTGTATATTGAACTGGAATGTTTATATTATTAGTTACGCTTAATTCTTCCCCACCATAAACAGTTATATTTGAAGTTATATCTGTTGTGCTATCAATTCCGTTTTCGGTAGCATAACCATATATTTCTTCTCCCTCAAACAAATATGTAACTAAGTATTCGTCCACACCATTTTTCCATGATATGCTGTCTTCTAGGTTTGAAGTATTTATGCTTACTTTTCCTTCTTCTGCATTGTATGTATAGTTGGCATTTCCAAAGTCTAAGCCATCTGTTTTTCCATTTGTTGCTTCTGTTTTAAGTGCAACTACTGTAGCAGATGTAGGATAAGTGCTATTTATTGTAGGTGCTGTAACTTCTATGTTAGTTGTTTTTATTGGTAAAGTAGCATCTTTTATGTTTGAGCTAATCTTTGTTTGAACCAATACTCCAAGATTTCCATTCTCTCCATATGGTATAAACTTAGTGTTTTCTGCTTTTAATTCAGCTTCCGTTGTAGCACTCCATGAAAGCCTGTTTGATACTTCTTTTTCTATGTTGTATTCGTCACCTTCGCCATCTACATATGTTCCTGTAAATCTAGTTACTGTTTCTTTGTTAAAATAGTCTGTAGAAACATTCTCATTTTTTAATATCTCTATTGGAAGTTCTATAGTAATATCTGAACCGTTATTTACTTTGTTTAACACTATTCTGTTATTGTTTACATCAACGCTTTGTATGTTTTCATTGCTTATGCCGTCTTTTAATTTAAAATTCGCATTTTGGAATTCTATTACTCCGTTTTCCAAATAGCCGGCGTCCACAACATTAAGCCTTATACTTAGCATTGCTTCCTCGCTATTTATTTCAAACATCTGGCTATGCAAGCCATCATTAAAATATGCATTAAATTCGACGTTTCTGTGGTTTGTTTCGGCATCTTGCCTACTTAGCTGCTCGTCGCTTAATGCATACACGTATGTGTATCCTCCAATCAAAAATAGGTTTGCTGTAGTTAAAATTAAAACTAAAATTAACGCAATTGCTCTTTCAAATAGTTTACTCATATTAACCTCCATCTTTTTTAACATATACATATATTATACGACATTTTAATTGTTTTTTCAACAGTTCGAGGCGTTTTTATAAAGTTTTTATGTCTATATTGTGTCTTTTTTGTGAGCCTTGTTTTACGGAAGTTTGGTTTTGAGTGGAAATATTAAGTTTATGTTACAATTTTGTTACTATTTAACAAGAGTAACCTTTTTAGTTTTTTTTCATATTATATTATAGTTTTTTAAACATATATTATATTGAGGTGAAAATATATGAATAATAACAATAATAACATGAACATGGCTCAGCTCATGACAATGCTTGCCAAGATGGATAAAAAAGAGCTTGAACAGGGTTTAAATAAAGTAAGCCAGATGCTAAAGAGTAAAGATGCAAACACGATTATAGACGAGATTAAGAAAAATAAGTAGTTTTTAGGAGGGGTTCTTTATGGAAAATAACGATATGCAAAATTTGTTTGCTCAGGTAAACCAAATGCTACAAAACGGCAATATTCCGGATGAGCTAAAAAATATTGTTAATAACATGAATAATTCCTCTACTGCCAACGAAAATTCATCTACGGCTAGCAGTAAAAATGTATCAAATAATAATAATTCTCAGCAGTCTAATGAGCCTAATAATCCTGACTCTAGTTCAAGTGATTTCAACTTTTCTGATATAGATATAAATACTCTTTTAAAAATGAAACAAGTAATGGAGGCAATGAATTCTAACAAAGATGACCCTAGAGCTAATCTTTTATTGTCCCTAAAGCCTTATCTAAAGAAAAGTAGACAAGACAAAGTTGAACAATATGTTAAACTTTTTGGTATTGGAAAAGCGTTTGAAGCATTTGGTTCCCTAGGTGGTGATGTAAAACATGAATTATGAACCTCCGTTTTATCCGCATTTTAGTCCCAGATTTTATAGTAGTTATTCACAAAGTAGAAGCAGATTTGTGAATAGAAATATTTATTATCAAAACTCGCCTGGCATGCAGAATAGGGACACAAACAAGAATGGGGAAAAATCTTCAGATAAAAAATATAATGAGAGGGCATTAAATAATAGTAAGCCCTCTACAAATGATAATTTCTCTAACACCGAACGTGATTCAGACATTATGTTTGAAATCTTTGGCATTAAGTTACATTCTGATGATGTTTTATTAATATGCTTGATTTTCTTTTTATATAATGAAGGTGTAAAAGATGAGTTTTTATTTATAGCTTTAATTTTGCTATTACTATCATAGTACTAATTACTCTAATATAAGCTCATCATTTTCGTCTATATATGCTGAGGTTTTAATTTCATGTATGCTACCTTTGTTGACCTCAAGCTCTTTGACGATATTAGCAATTCTTATTTGTACTGCATCTATATCTGATGCCTCAATTACTGCATCTTTATTCCCCTTGGCCCCTGCATGGGCAAGCCCTCTTAATGTTCCAAGTACTATAATGTTCTCTCCTGCGACAACCTCAGCGCCGGCATTCACATCTCCTATTATGACTATGCTTCCCTCAAACTCTATTCTTTGGCCAGACCTAAGCGAACCTTTATGGAATTTGGTCTCTGAAGTTGCAACTTCTTTATAAAATGTTTTCTTTATGCCATGCAAGCCTAGCACCTTTGGGCTATCAAACTCAATTTGTACATCTATAAATCTTTTAATTAAATTTTGTATTTCTTCCATTTCTTTGTTTTTCAATATTTTGCCCGTAATTAGAATAGGCGTTTTGTCATCTTTATATAGATTTTTCAATTCAAGCATTTTCTTTTTTAATTCAGATATAATCGTTCTTTGTTCTGCATTTTCATCAATTTTTATAATGACTTGATTTTTCTTAATACTAATACTTACACTACTATTCATAACTAACGCCCCCATTACAATATTTAGCACATTATTTTTTAATTTCAATATATTATATAAAATATTATGTTGTTTTTCAACTATCATTTAAAATCTGTCCAGAATTTCTATCTAACACTCTCTACGCTTGAGGTAGAAGTCTTGTCTTCTACTACTTTTTCCGAATTCATTCCAAAGTATTCTTCAATTATCTTTTTTGCAGTTTCAGCAGTATATCCTCCACTGCTTCCGTTTTCTACAACTACCGCTACAGCAATTTCAGGGTTGTCGAATGGCGCAAAACCTGCAAACCATGCATGCGCCTGTCCTTCAACAGAGCTTTCAGCTGAACCCGTTTTACCTCCTATAACCATATCTAAATCTGAAAAATATGATGCAGCAGTTCCTCCTGCCTCGCTTGTAACACCTCTCATACCCTTTTTGATGGCTTCTAAGTTTTCTTCAGAAACTTCTATATCTTCTGTAAGCTCATTTTCTGCCCCAATTGTTTCTTTAACATAATTCTCTATTTCCTCATCAGAAACTTCTGAACCATCTGGGTTAATAATTGAGTTTATAATACTAACATCTACGTTATGACCACCATTTGCAATCATGCTTATATATCTAACCATTTGTATTGGTGTAAAATTATTATAACTCTGTCCTATTGCTGCTGATAAAGTATCTGACAAGTACCATTGCAAGCCCTGGTCTGTAGCATTTGCCTCTTTCGCAACATTTCCTTGTGCCTCTCCTTCAAGCTCTATTCCTGTCCTTTTACCTAAGCCGTATCTGCTAGCATAGTCTGTAATTTTATCAATTCCAAGTCTATATCCCATTTCATAGAAGAAATAGTTACATGAATATTTTAGAGCTTGTGTAACGTTTAGATAACCATGCCCTGACCTATAACTTGTATAGTACCAGCAAACAGGGTGATGTCCATATGGATAAACACCTGTATCGTTAATTCTACTTGTTGGAGTAATTGCTCCTTCTTGGAGCGCAGCTGTAGCAACTGCCATTTTAAAAGTAGAACCTGGTGGATACGCTCCTGAAATAGCTCTGTTAGTATATTTTCCTGTATCATCATTTGAATATTCTTCAGAGTATCTTTCTGGGTTATAGTCTGGGTAACTTGCCATTGCTAAAACTTCCCCTGTGTGAACATTCATTACCACTACTGCTCCCGCTTTTGTATCATGCTTTTCGCCATATTTTCCTGCTGCAATATTTTCGATGTTCTCCTTTAATGCTTCTTCTGCCACTTTTTGTAGGTTTGCATCTATTGTAAGCACAACATCAGAACCTGATACAGCTTCCTCTGAAATATATTCACTGGTAATAGCTCCATCTACTGTCATATCTACTTGTTTTACACCATCTGTGCCTTTTAAATATTTCTCAAATACATATTGAATACCTGACTTTCCTATAATATCATCATTTCTATATGTATCTTTTCTGGTCTCATATTCTTGTTCATCTATTGGACCAACATAGCCCAAAACATGTGATGCTAAATTTCCTGACGTATATGAAACTATTGGTTCTGTTATAACATTCATTCCCGCCAAACTTGCATTCTGCTCTTTTAGTTGAACCGCTGATGTGCTACTTATATCCTTTGCTATAACTGCTGATTTTGTTGTACTATAACCAGTTCTATTTATTTCGTACCTTACTGTCATAATTTTTCTTGCAAGTTCTACATCATCTGTTGTTATTTCGTATTCATCCTTCAAATAATAAAACGCCTGCTCTGCTGTATAGTTCTCATCCATCCCATAGCTTTTCTTCCAATTTTTCTGTTCTTCTTTGCTTTCATAGGTGAATTCAAATGGGTTTACTTTTATAGGAAGGTTGTCTACGAATTCATCTTCATTTTGCTCTAAAATATTTATAAATTTTTCTATTGCTGCATTTAAACCAGCTTCGTCAACTTTTGTGTTATATATTTCCACACTATATCCAGTGTCTGTTGTTACTAAGTCTACACCGCTTCTATCTTTTATAGAGCCTCTCGCCGCTTTTACTATTGTTTCCCTTGTTAGTCTAGAATTTGACGTTTCTCTATATTCGGCTCCATGTATAATCTGCAAATTAAATAATTGAATTAACAAAATAATTCCTACCATATATATTATGGTTGTTACTATATTATATCTAATTCTGCCACCCAGTTCCTTAATTTTGCCCAATTTTTCACCACCTATCTATTAGAATGCTACGTCTTTATGCTTTTAAAAGTATCTAGTTAATATGTTTCTGGTTTTAAATACTCCTTCTAAGCTATGTCCTAACCTTTGTATTAAAGGATATATTATTATTGTAATTAACAAATTATATACTATTTCGATTAATAAAATTTTTATAAAACTTAATATTTCAACATTCATTTCCAAAGTAATTACATTGAAAGCATAGCAGCCAATTTCGTATATTGCTGTACTCCCTGCAATCATAAGCATTATTGTTAGCCTACTCTCCTTAGAAAAATTTTTGTCCAAATACTCTCCAATAAGCCCTATAATGCCAAACATTATTCCAGATATTCCTATTTGTCTTCCTATTATAAGGTCTATGTAAAAGCCAAATATTATACCTAAAACCACGCCTATTTTTTTACCTGCAAAAAGTCCCATAAATAGCACAAATATAACAAACAAGTTTGGCTGTACTCCCATTATTGTAAACCAAGTGAAAAAGTTTGCTTGTAGAAAATAAAGCACAAAAAATGAAACTATTAATAAAACTATTGCTAAGACTTTTTTCAAACTTTTCACTCCTTTTCGTTTCAGATTTACGTAGTTTAACGCAAATAAAATTCTAATTCTTTGTTTCTTTTATTCCCCTGATTGGCAAAGAATTAAATTTTAGCAAGGCAAACAAGCGAAGAAACCGGAGGTGTGCTTGTTGCACATCGAGGATTTCTGATGCGTAGTTTAACGCAGATAAAATTCTAATTCTTTGTTTCTTTTATTCCTCTGATTGGCAAAGAATTAAATTTTAGCAAGGCAAACAAGCGAAGAAACCGGAGGTGTGCTTGTTGCACATCGAGGATTTCTGATGCGTAGTTTAACGCAGATAAAATTCTAATTCTTTGTCAATCAGTAATAACAAGCACCGTATTAAGCCTCCTAAAATTAACAGCCGTATCAACAATTGCATATCTATCAGTTATATTGCTTGTATTTACAACTTGTCTAATTGTACCAATATGAATTCCTTTTGGATAAATTCCGCCAATGCCCGATGTTTCTATACTATCTCCTTCTAAAACTACTGCATCCGTAGGAATAAATGTTGCTCTTAATGTGGTTTTATCATCCAAAGTTCCTTGAACCACTATTGTATCTTCTGTTGTGCTTATTGTGCTTGTAACAGCTGAAGCTGTGTCTACTATCGTCTGAACTTGCGCCGTATCGTTAGTAACAGAAATGATATGGCCAACCAAGCCACTATCTGCTATTACTGTCATGTTTTCTTTTATTCCATCATCTGAGCCAACGTTTATTACTATTGTACTACTATAATTGCTAATGTCCCTATTTATAACATCTGCTGGCATTGTATTGTAATCTTTGTATTTATCTTTTAAATTCACATATTCTTTAAGCGTTTCGTTCTCTGCTTTTATTATTTCTAGTTCTCTAAGAGATTGCTCTAATTCACTATTTTTCTTTTTTAATTCCTCATTTTCTGCTTGTAATGTATCCATGTCTGCAAAAAATGCATCATTTCCAGACAATTTGTTCTTTAAATAAGTAAAACCTTTTTGTACGGGCATCACAAAAACATTGCATATATTCTCTATATATGACATCTGATTTGTATTACTATTAGTAAATACAACTAATAATATTAATATAATTACAGTTATTACTATACCGACAATTCCCTTCTTCTTATTTTTATACATTTACAAACCATTCCTTTTTCTTATTACTTTCTTCTTCTCGAATTTATCAACACTGTTTTTAGTCTTTCTAAATCTTCTAATGTTTTTCCTGTTCCTTTTACCACACATTCAAGCGGGTCTTCTGCTATATATACTGGCATTTCTGTCCTTTCTGCAATTAACTTATCCAAGTTTTTTATTAATGCTCCACCACCTGAAAGAACTATTCCTTTTTCCATAATATCTGACGATAACTCTGGAGGCGTCCTTTCAAGGGTTTGCTTTATTATTTCAACTATTCTTTCAATCGAGTCACGAATTGCTTCTTCTACTTGAGTAGAATTAATTGTTTTCGTTTCAGGAAGTCCTGTAGTTAAATCTCTACCGCTAATTTCCATGCTTAGTTCTGTCAAAAGCGGCATAGCACAACCAATTTCTTTTTTTACTTGCTCTGCCGTAGTCTCACCTATTGCGAGGTTCATCTCTCTTTTTACATAATTTACTATTTCTTCGTCCAAATCATCGCCAGCTACTCTAATCGAATTACTTACAACAACTCCACCTAAAGAAATAACTGCAACTTCAGTTGTACCTCCTCCAATGTCTACAATAATATTTCCACTTGGCTCAGCAACGTCCAGATTAGCACCAATTGCTGCTGCCATTGGTTCTTCAATTAAATATACTTCTCTGGCTCCTGCCTGTAATATCGATTCTTCCACTGCTCTTTCTTCCACTTCAGTAATTCCCGATGGCACTCCAACTACCACTCTTGGTTTATTTGCATTATACCTAGAAGCTATCTTATATAAAATATTTTTAAGCAATAGCTGAGTTGCTGTAAAGTCTGCTATAACTCCATCTTTCATAGGTCTTATCGCCTTTATTTGTGCTGGAGTTCTACCTAGCATCTCTTTTGCCTCATGACCAGTAGCAAGTATTTTTTGACTTTTTCTATCCACTGCTACAACAGATGGCTCGTTTAAAACAATTCCTTTTCCTTTTAATGTAACTAAGATGTTTGCTGTGCCCAAATCTATACCTACATCTTTTGAACCTAATCCAAATAATTTCATAAAAATTTCATTCCTTTCATTTTGTGCTTAAGAACTTTTAATGCTTTATGTTCTTTATTCTTCTATCATATTAACCATCCTTTTTCAAACCTTTTAAATAAAAAATGCTATTATACCCCTTTTCTGCAACAATAATGTGGTCTAAAAGCTCTATACCAACTATGTTTGCTGCTTGTACCAATCTGTCTGTAAATTCAAAGTCAGATTTGCTAGGAGTTGGATCTCCGACTTGGATGATTATGTACTAAAATTATCTTTGGTTCCCCTAATTTGATTATTTCATGTAATACATCTTTTGGTTTTAACATTGCTGAATTTGTAGTTCCTGTACAAATATCTGCAATTTTAATTATTACATTTTTAGAATTAAGAATTATAGCTTTTACTCTTTCCTTTTTCTCATATTTCATTTCATCTGTTAGTAACTCTGCTACATCTTTTGGTGAATTAATTTGTATCTGATTAGTATTTATAGGAGTGGACATCCTTTTTGTAAGTTCGCAAAGTGCCCTAAGCTGTATTGCTTTAACCTTTCCAATCCCCTTTATACTCATAAATTCTTTCATAGATATGTTTTGCAAAAATTTTAAGTTATTCTCTCCGTTCTTCTCTAATGATAAGATTCTTTGTGCTAAACTTACACTTGATTCTTCTTTTGTTCCACTTTTTATTATTATAGCCAATAATTCTGCATTTGATAATTTTTCTTCCCCATACATTTCTAGTTTTTCATATGGTCTTTCAGACATAGGAAGCTCCTTCATTTTCATAATATCATTCCTTTCTTTTGCCCCCTATATCAAAAATATCAAACTAAATTTTTCTATAAATAAATATAGCAAGTATCATTCCAATAATGCTGGCAATGTTTATTTTAAACATTAAACCAAATGTTAGTGAAATTACTTGTAAGTCTAGAGTTATTGGGTCTGATAGTCCAAATTCTTCTCCATATGATAGCCACCATAAGAAGTCTACTTGTGATGCAAGTTCGCCAAGCAGTCCCCCAACTACAATTCCACATAAAATAAATAAAATTAATATCCATACATTTTTTTCTCTTGTTGCCATATTTATTATATCCTCCTCTTTTGCATTTATTACATTTTTGTACTTAAATATTATATCTTGTATAGCAATTTTTTTCAAGATTTATAGGAAATTTTTTCTATTTATTTTTATTTAATATTATGGTAAAATAAATTTATTCAAATCTCTTTCATTTTTAATATTTTTATGATATATTTATAGTTACCATTTTAAAATAAAAAAATATAATAATATAAACAGTATTTTTATCGGAGGATTTTTTAATGAAGATTGAAAAACTTAATGAGAATAAAATTAAAATAACATTGTCTATGGAAGATTTAGAAGAAAAGGATATAAGCTTTCATGACTTTATGTCTAACTCATTAGAATCGCAAGATTTATTTTCAGTTTTGTTGGAGGAAGCAGAAGCAAAGGTAGGCTTTAAAACTAACAATTGTAGAGTTAAAGTAGAGGCATTGGCCATGACAGAAGATGATTTTGTACTTACTATTACAAAAATGGCAACAGACTCATTGAAAAGACGTTTGTATGCTACTCCTAGAAAGAAGCCAATTGCCAAAAGGATAGATAGAAATAGGCTTTCAAACAATGTTATATATAGGTTTAACTCTTTTGATGATTATTGCTATTTTATAGAGTTTTTAACAAAGAATAATTTGACTGATGCATCAAAAGTGGCAGAAAAAATACTTTTATATTTATATAATGACCAATATTATTTGGTTTTAACAGACTTAAATACAAAGTATAAGAAAATACCAACATTCTACACATCCATAACAGAATTTGGCTCATACATAATAAACCCTGACTTATTCATATCAAAGTTAAATGAGTCTGGAACAGTATTTTTAAAGAATAACGCATTTAAGAAAAGCTTTTTACATTTTGTAAAAAAATAACTATTTTAAAAGTTACAAGACACTGTATTAAAGTAAGTATGTCCTGCAACGGGAGTTCCATTAAAAAATTTTCACAAATCGACGCTTACCAAGCTTGTGAAAATTTTTTAATTGGAATCTCCCTGCGCGGACTTAATGCTCATATAACTAGTGTCTTGTAACTTTTAAAATAGTTTAGCCTTAAATTAATATACATAATTTTGAGGATTGTATGTAACTCCATTTTTTCTTACTTCCAAATGCAAATGATTTCCTGTTGAGTTTCCTGTTGAACCAACTTTAGCAATTACCTCTCCCTGTGATACACTTTGTCCTGCTGATACTAGAAGTTGGCTACAATGTGCATAAACAGTTTGCACTCCATTGCCATGAGAAATTATTACATAATTTCCGAAGCCGTCTCCCGCATTTCCAGAGTATGTAACAGTTCCTGATGCAGCTGCTTTTATTGGAGTACCATATGGTGCAGCTATATCTAGTCCACTATGTGAGTGGTCTCTTACACTATCATTACTTCCAAATCTCGATGTGATAATTCCTGATGTAGGGTTAATTAAACTTATGCCCAAATCTACCTTTGCAGATGAACGACCTGTGCTATAGTTAGATGCTGAAGGTGCAGAATATGTTGTTTTAGATATTACAACTTTTTTCTCATATAGTTTAGAGACACATGTTTCAACACCTGTGAATTTTTTTAGCTCTTTCCCATATTTTTCTACAATTCCAAGGTCATCTTGGTTTGCACTATCTTTATCCTCTAATTTATCTATTACTTTTTCTGCATCCTGGAAAGTAGCCAAATAGAATTTTTCCTTTTTATCTTCTGTTATTGCATAATATTTATAATATGGTGTTCCGTTTTCAGTTACTTTAGAATATATCTCGTCATCGTTAGTTGCAACATCTTTCTTTAATAGGCACAACTCATATGTAGGCATTGCATCAATTTGTATAAAAGCAATATTTTCTTCTTCATTCTCTGAAGTATATGAGTTTATTTTCGCTTGTAATTCGCTCTTGTTCGAAGTATATCCTATAACCTCTCCATTTAGAGAAACCTCATATGTAGGATTATAAAATAACACCACTAGCCCAACTAAAATTATTGCCGATAAAAACATTAAAATTACTAATTTGATTGATTTTCTCGTTGTTATCGCTATTTTCTTTAGAATATTAATTTTAAACACTCTCCTTCTACTTTACGGTTACTATATTTTGCCCTGTGCTTCATCCTATTGTATTTTTTAGTTTTACAACATAAATCTTGTTTTTTACATATTTATAACAATTGTAATTTTATACCAAAAAAGAATTTTAAACAATTATTAAATTTGCTTAAAATTCTTTTTTAGCTAATATTTAGTTTTAATCTCTTTTATTTACTCTTGATATCTCCATTTTCCTTCGAATTTTTATTGTAGCTCAGTCTTTACAGTCTGTATTTCCGTAACAGTTGCTGCCTGCGCTGGTTTGTAATAACCTTTCGCTTGAGCAGTTTTAAAAAGCTCATATTGAAAGCTTTCATCATTGTTTCTTATTTGTTGTAAAGTTTGTCTTAGTTGCATATTTTCAGTCTCTGATATTGCTGTTTGGTATGAACCAAGACTTGCCTTAACTCCCGCTAATATGTCGTTTACCATTGTTTTTTCATCCATAATATACCTCCTTATAATTTTCGCCTAAAATTTGAATTACGGCCTTATCAAATTAATGTAAATCTCCATAACATTACGAGCAAACATTTCAGCTAAAATAAATTCTTACATTTATATTAGCATCAGTTTATTCTCTAATTATTTAGAAATGACATTAATTTTTGTTTTGTGTTCAAACTATCTTGAGCTGCCTTTGTAAACATTTGCTTAATTTGTGGGTCAACTGCCTGTGAAGCATAAGTGTTAAGCTTTTGATAAGAAGTTTCGTGTGAACCTATAAAGTGTCTCAAATTTTGTAATTCTACTTGACTTAAATTTGGCATTATAATCATTCCTTTCATTTATTTTCTATTTCCATTATGCGCTCTTTTTGAAATTTTATACATTTTTTTCATTTTTTCTTATAACTTGAACAAAGCGACCTTGGTCGCTCTTTGTTCGTGCCGATTTGAGTTTCCGACTGCAAAGAGGAAATCTCAAAGGCGATGGCGATTGTAGCCCTTTTTTTAAATAATTTCTAGGTTAGCAAATTTCGCCATAAGTCTTTTGTGTCCCGCCTTATCAAATGATATGTCTAATTTGTAGTCTTCGCCTTCTTCTTCTATTTTATTTATAGTACCTTCACCAAACTTCTTATGGTATATTCTTTGTCCTTCTTTATATTTTGTTATGTCTGTACCTTCATTTACTCGTTTATTATTTAGTGAGTTTAAAAAGCTTTCAGCAGTTTTAAATTGGAAACCTGTGCTGCTTCCTGAGCCACCGGCCTTTGTCCCAGTTGCTCCTCCATAACTAAAGCCTTTTGCCGCAACACCAAAGCCGCCACTATATTCTCCGCCATCTAATTTATAGCTTTTTACTTTTGAGCTTGTACCATATTCCCATTTATATCCACTGTCTCCAAACTCGTCTCCGCTCGAGGCATCCAATTGCTCGAAACCATCAAGCAAATCTTCTGGAATTTCTTTTATAAATCTTGATATTTCGTTGTAACTTGTTGAGCCAAATATCGTCCTTTTCTTAGAGCATGTTAGGTATAAATATCGTTTTGCTCTTGTTATTCCCACATAGAACAAACGTCTTTCTTCCTCTAGCTCTTTTGGCTCCCCTATAGATTTATTGCCAGGGAATATTCCTTCTTCCATCCCTACTAAAAACACCACTGGAAACTCTAGACCTTTTGCACTATGCAATGTCATTAGTGTTACAGAATCTTCTGTATCCTCCACATTGTCTATATCGCTACTTAGCGTAATACCCTCTAAGAAATCTCCTAATGTATTGTCAGCTTCT
The DNA here is from genome assembly GCA_944390995.1 of uncultured Clostridia bacterium. Next base: position 80,976 of record CALXSA010000001.1, on the reverse strand, counting down.
TCTTCCTCAAACTCGATTGCAACTGTCAAAAACTCCTCTAAGTTCTGTATCCTTGTCTCTGCCTCTGTAGTATTTTCTAGCTCTAACGCTTTAACATATCCTGTTTTATTTAATGTCTCTTTAATTAATTCTGAGATACTAAGCTCGTCCAGCTTACCTCTAAGTTCCTCAATCACTTGTATAAATTCTGTAGCATTTGCTTTTACTCTATTTAGGCCATATTCTTCTGCATGCTTGATAATATCAAACATTGATAGTCCTGTTCTTTCTGAAATTTCTTGTATATTGTCTATACTTGTTTTTCCTATTCCTCTTTTAGGCTCGTTTATAACCCTTTTCAAAGAAATATTGTCAGAGAAATTATATATTAATCTTAAATATGAAATAATATCCTTAATTTCTTTTCTCTCATAGAATTTCAAACCACCAACAATTTTGTAAGGAATTCCTTCCCTTCTCAAAATTTCCTCAATTGCCCTTGATTGAGAGTTCATTCTATACAAAACCACAAAGTCTGAATATTTAAAATATTCTTCCCTTCTCAAATGATTAATTTGTTCTACAATATATCTTCCTTCGTCATATTCGTCATCTGCTTTGTGTATTATAGGGAGGGCTCCTTCCTCATTTTCTGTCCATAATTTCTTTTCATATTTATTCTCATTGTGCTTTATTACTGAATTTGCAGCTTTCAAAATATTCCCTGTACACCTATAATTCTGCTCCAATTTTATTATCTGAGTACCCGGAAAATCCTTTTCGAAGTTTAATATATTAGTAATATCTGCTCCTCTAAAACTATAAATTCCTTGGTCGTTATCTCCCACAACAGTAATATTTCCATACTTTGAAGCTAACATTGTGACTAGTGTAAATTGTGCTTTGTTTGTATCTTGATACTCATCTACTAAAATATACTTGAATTTATTTGTGTAATAATCTAGGGCATCTTCATTTTCAGAAAGTATTTGTGTCGTAAAATTTATAATATCATCAAAGTCAATTGCATTATTCTCTTTAAGCCTTTTTTGGTATAACTCATATATTCTGCCAATTACCTCTTTTCTGTAATCTCCGGCATACTTTGTTTGATATGCTTTTGGTGTTAGCATTTCATTTTTTCCATTACTAATTTCCGACAAAACACTTCTATCCGTAAACATTTTGTCATCAACATTTAATGCTTTCATACACTCCTTAATTAATGTTCTTTGGTCAGAAGTATCAAAAATTAAGAATGAATGGTCAAAGCCTAATCTATCTATGTATTTTCTTAAAATTCTAACACAAATAGAGTGGAATGTCCCTATCCACATGTCTTTTGCCGCATCGCCTACAAGCTTTTCTACTCTTTCCTTCATTTCATTTGCAGCCTTGTTGGTAAAAGTTATTGCTAAAATGTTCCATGGTTTAACATCCTTTTCTTTCATTAAATATGCTATTTTGTGTGTTAGCACCTTTGTCTTTCCGCTTCCTGCTCCTGCTATTACCAAGCATGGTCCATCTGTCGCAAGAACCGCTTCTTTCTGTCTATCATTTAGTCCTTCTATTAAATCTTCCATTATTACATATCCTTTCTTACATTAATTATTCTTTGTATACTATACAAATATCTTCGCCAGACTCCTCTACTGTAAAGCCCTCCTCAATCAGCTCATATTTGAGTTTCTCGTTGAATTCCATAACATATACCATATTTTGCTCTATATAGTCATAGAAAAACACATACCTTCCATATCCAAAAACCTTTGATGAAACCATAACACGATTTTCCGCAAATTCTTCAGGAGAAGTTTCATTTGCTATAAGAGTATATATGTATGGTTGAATTGCCTTTGTTCTTATATTAATAGTCTTTCCATCAAATTTCTCATTGTCTTCAATATATTGTACCGCTTCCATTGTCGTGTGATTAAACGACCTGTTTGTGTTTTCCTTTCCATACACCCCAAAATAATATACTAAAAATGTTATAAACATAATTATGTACAATGAAATTATACCATATAAAGCATATTTCTTTTCTTTGGCCACATACAATATTCCCAGTGCAATGTAGTAAATTAAAGAAATAAAAATTTCATTTATTCTGTATACGCTTGGCTCAACCACAATTCCACATATAAATACAGCAATAAAATTGATTAGCATTACTACATCTAAACTCAATTCTTTGTTTTTCCAATTCTTCACTATGTCCTTTATAGAAACCACAAAGCCCATTACTGCAACTGGAATACTAATATAGTACAATGTTCCAAACGCCGGAAAAGCATTAAAGTCATTGTAATCATACCCGAACATGCACTTAAACATCTCAATGAAGTTATATCCTATTTGGTTTAAGTTTATTTCGTTTACCCTAAATACTTCTAGATTTAAAAACGAAATCCAAGAAAGCTTTATTTCAGGTATAATCCCCATGTTTACTAAAACATTGATAAATAGCGGAAGCGCTATAAGTACCATTGGAATAAATAGACAAACTATATCTAATACTTTAATTTTCTTTATGTACAGCATGTATGCTACCAAAAGCACAATAATTATTGGAATTATTATATAGCTTAGTGCATACGTGTAAAAAGAAATTCCAAACAGCACCCCTGCTAAAACATAGCCCTTCTTACTCTTGGCTTTTAGCAGAACATACATTGAGGCAAGTACCATTGCAGACATTAAATTGCAATCAAGTGCCCATCTCGACTGCATGAAATGCCATGGCACTATCACTGCAATAAACTCTACTATAATTGCTAGCTTTTTGTTTTTGAAGTCTTTCGTAATTAAAAACGCAAAAATCAAGTATATAATAGAGAAAACCAAAGCCGGAATCCTGACAACCGTAAGACTGTAGCCAAATATTTTTATTAAAATTGCCGCCAAATATGTATAAAGCGCACTTTGTCCTCCACCATAATTAATCATATATACCGGATAGCTATTGCCAAATCTATCTGTGCCAAAATTCGCTATGCAATATGCATCCTGCATTGTGCCAGCCTCGTCCACATTTATTCCTATGGGTATGTCACCAAACCCTATTATCCTTGTAATTACACCGCACAAGAAAAATTATAACTAAGATTATATAGTACTTTTTGTTTGCTATTTTTTCCATCTTTTTTCATTTGTCCCCTTATTTGTTTCATTTGCCCTTTTTTTAATAACAACTACTATTCTATCAAACTTTCTTTCTTGTTTCAAGATTTATTTTGCACTTTCTTCCTCACACATTCATTGCAACCACACCAATTATGAAGCCAAGCAAATTCCCCATTGCAGAAATTTTTCCGCTGTACAATTTGTTTGATTCTGGTGTAAGTTCACCAGACACAATGTAAACCATTGCCCCAGCAGAAAACGCCAAACATAGAGCTATTATTTTCTGTGAAATTCCACCAACTATAGCGCCAAAAAAAGCACCAATTCCAGTGGTAAGCCCAGATAAAACCACATAATAAATTACTTTAGAAGGTTTCATTCCTCCATTTTTCATAGGAACAGCCATTGAGATACCGCTCCGGAATGTCGTGAAAGCAAATTGCTATTGCCAGAGAAAGCCCTAATTTAAGCGAAGCCTCAAAACCTGACCCGATTGCCAGCCCTTCTGGAAAATTATGTATCGCTAGACCAATGCTTACAATTATGCCTGTTTTTAATAAGTTGTTTTTTTGAAGCAATGCTAAATTTTCTTTTTTGTCTATATTTTTTCTGCCAGCATGGATAATACTATTCTTCTTTGCTTTTAAATTTGTCGCATACAAATTATCTGCAACTTTGCTTTTTTTATTAAACCTTTTATCCACAAATATGTCACATATAACCATCATTATTATTCCAACTATTATGCCCAAAATTACGGTCGGAAGACTAGCTATCGCCAAAGCTTCCGGTATTAATTCAAAACATATAATTGCTGTCATTAACCCGCGATGCAAATGAGAGCACAAAACTCAAAAATTTATTTGAACTCCTTTTTAGCTTTACTCCAATAAGCCCTCCAAGCGTTGTTCCAAACGTACCAAAAAATAGACCTATTAGAGTTGTTTGCAAAATTTCGTTAATTATTATCACACCCTTTTCGCTGAAACTTACAATTATTAAATTTATATGATACTTGCCATACTAATATGAATATGGCTTTACATCTATACCACGATGGTTTATAGTATTAAAATATGTAGAAATTATCTATTTTATATGAACTATTTTTATCCATTATAGTTTAAACAAAAAACTCACATAAATTAGTTTTACAAACTAACTTGTGTGAGTTTCTTTTCTTAAAATTCAAACTTCTTTTATTTTCTCTTTTTTGAAATACGATATTATAAAAATACCTGCTCTAGGCTTTTTCTATTACTATTCCTCATCGCCTTTTAACTTTTCCGCCCTATCTGCCGCAATCAAATTATCAATCATCTCGTCTAAGTTACCATTTAAGAAATCGTCCATTTGGTAAATAGAAAGACCTATTCTGTGGTCAGTAATACGACCCTGAGGATAATTGTATGTCCTTATTTTCTCGCTTCTGTCTCCGCTTCCGACCTGGCTCTTTCTTGCATTAGCCACTTCACTATCCTGTTTTTGCTTTTCTATATCATATAATTTTGTTTTAAGCATTTTCATAGCATTGTCTTTATTTTGGAATTGTGAACGCTCTGTTTGGCACTCAACAACAATGCCAGTTGGCTCATGTATTAACCTAACAGCAGATGATGTTTTGTTTATGTGCTGTCCTCCTGCACCCGAAGACCTAAACACTTCCATTTTTATATCAGCTGGGTTAATCTCTATTTCAACATCCTCCACAACTGGAAGTACTGCAACAGTTGCAGTTGAAGTATGAATTCTGCCACTAGCCTCTGTATCTGGAACCCTTTGCACTCTGTGAACGCCACTTTCAAACTTAAGCCTACTATATGCACCTTTTCCAGTTATCATAAATGAAATTTCCTTATATCCACCAAGACCAGTTTCGTTTTCGTTCAAAACCTCTAGCTTCCAATGTTTTTTTTCTGCATACATTGAATACATTCTAAATAAAGTACCTGCAAAAAGAGCTGCTTCCTCTCCACCTGCTCCTGCTCTTATTTCGCAGATTACGTTCTTATCATCGTCCTTATCTTTAGGAATTAGCAATATTTTTATTTCTTCCTCTAATCGTGGTAGTTTTTCCTTGTTTTCAAGCATCTCCATCTCTGCCAAGTCTTTTAACTCCTTATCTGTGCTTGCATCTTCTAGCATTTCCTTAGCATCTGTATATGCCTTCTCCACCTTTTTGTATTCTCTATACTTCTCCACTATAGGCTCTAGCTCTGCATGTTCTTTCATAAACTCTCTCCACTCATCTTGTCTAGCTATAACTTCAGGGTCGCTAATTTTTTGTTCTAATTCTTCAAATCTTTTTTCTACTGCCTCTAACTTCTGAAACATATTCATTCTCCTTACATATTAATTTAACATTAATATTATACAGCATTTTGGAAGATTATACAATAGTTTTTTGGGAGATAAACAGGAAGATGTTGAAACGTCAATTGAAAAACTGGTTTGTTTATAGTATAATAAATTAAGTTGAGGTGAATGAGATGAAAAATAAATTACTAAAAATAGTAACATTGATAATAATTTTAGGAGTAATAGTATTAGGAATAATTTTTTGCCTAGTATTTCAATTAAGAACCGAAAACGAAAGCAAGAAAAACAATGCAGAATATAATGATACTAATATTATTTCTTTCTCAATCAAATCAAATATAGAATATAAATTATCAAGAAGCGATTTTATAGGTCATGATTTGCAAGTAGCTGGCGTAGTTAACTTTATAAATGAAGAACATATATTTATCAGAGGGAATGCAACTTCGGAACTTGACTCCAAAGTTGAAACTGAATTTGGAACATTAGAGGCAGCTGATATTTATTTGGGAGACGATACTAAAATTTTAGACTATACTACAGGGAAAGAAATTTCAATTAATGATATAGAAGAAAAAGACATTGTTATTGTAAGTGGAGATGTATATGAAACAGAAAAATATAATAAGATAGTAGATACAAGGGAAGGAACTGTAAGAAGATTAAGAGAAAGTGATTATGAAAAAATGGAGCAGAATGAATGATATATCCATATGTTAAATAAAATAAAAATGATATCACGTTAGAAAAAAGGTTGTTAAAAAAAGAATTAATAAAACTATTATACTTTCGTCAAAGTATTATTTTAAAAAACAGATGAAAATGAAAGGAAGAGAACAAACAATACTAAATAATGAGGAATATTCCTTCTTTTTACAAAAGTTCATATCAGAAAAAGACACTTTTTCAAGTGTCGAGAGAGTCGACACCTCTTTACAACTAAAAAAAGCTTTAGAATCACTGTCTGCAATCGAGCAGGCAGTTATTTTTTTGCTATTTCAAGAAGAATTAACGCAACAGGAAGCAGCAGAGATATTAGAAGTTTATACCAAAACAATAAGTAAAATAAAAATTAGAGCAATTAACAAGTTAAAAAAATATTTAGAGGAGGAGTTATAAGATGAGAAATAAAAGTTTATATGAATTAGGGAAACTAGCACAAAATGGAGATGATATGGCTATATTAGAAATTATTGATAGAAAAAAGGAAATGATTAGAAAATATAGCTTTGGAGATGAAGATAGATACCAATTCATAATTTTAAAACTAATTGAAGGAATAAAAAATTATAAATTTTAAAATTTTTTTAAAAATAGGGGAGAATTTTGACGAGTAAAGCAATGTATATATAGTGAAGGGCAAATTCAAAGGACACACTATATAAAAAGCAGATAAGGAAAATATGCTCTTGTCTGCTTTTGTTAATTTAATAAGGAAAGGGGGGAAAAAGATGGCTTTAAGATTTGCATTATTGATAATATGTTTTGTTATATTATTTTTCCGTTTAGATTATGTATTGCCAAAACTAATAGACAAATATAAGAAATACAAAGAATTAAAAAACAGAAAGAAAAGAGAGCAAGCATTTAAGAAAAAAATGGACGAATTGGAGATTAAGTAGTCTCTCCAATAGAATTGCTATGCATAAAAAGCGTTGACAAAAAATTAACCAGACAAGGTGCAAAGAAATGGAAAATAAAAATAGTGTTATTTTGGAATTATTTTTTAGCAACATTTAAAAGTAAATGAAATTGCCGAAAGCATTGGTACAAGCTCTGCATATATTACAAAAATAATAAAAGCAGATTTAAGATATTCTGAAGAAAAACAGAGTAGACAAGAAGTTTCAAAAACAAATAAAAAAATTGCTCAAAATAATTTTATGAAAAATAAAAGAGAACAAAAGAGAATTGATGACCAATATTCTAGTATGCAAGCACAACATAATCAAGACGCAATGAAATTGTCAAAGCGAGGTCATATGAATAATCAAACATATAGAAAATGGAATAGTAGTGCCTACGATTACAACCCTTCAAAACATAGGTATGAGTTTAATGAGAAATTTGGAAGATCAGCAGGTGTACCTAAATATATAAAAGAGAGGTAATTTGTTATGGAAGAAAAATGGGACAATATTGTTACACTTTTTTGACACTTTTGTTGGAGGTGTTAAGGATGAATAAGAAAGAATCAGTTGCATATGGACAGATAGCGTTAGAAGCAATGTTACATATTACGTACAGTTTATCATAATAAGGTTATTAAAAAGAGACAAATTTATATAAACGACATACCTTATATACAAAAAATCTGTATATTATATCAAAAGAACAAAGTATTGGAGGTTTTTTATGAATGATAATATTATAAAATTTTTTAATTTTGTAAACTCGATTTTTAGTACTATTATTGTTGGAATATCAGAACTTTTTAGAGGACAAAGAGTTCTTTTTTTAGGATATTTAATTCTTAATGTAGTTGATTTCATAACAGGAACAATTAAAGCGAGAATTACAAAAAAAGAGAGTTCATCAAAAGGTTTAATTGGAATATTAAAAAAGGTAGGATATTGGATATTAATATTAATAACTTTTTTAGCATCTTATATGCTATCAAATCTAGGAGATTTGATTAACATTGACATTGACTTTGTTATCCTTTTTGGATGGTTTACATTAGGTTGTTTAATAATAAATGAATTAAGAAGCATATTAGAGAATTTAAGCGAAGTAGGCATTAATTTGCCTGATTTTTTGATAAAAGGACTAGAAGTGATCCAACATATTATTGAAAAAAAGGCTGAAGAAATTAATGAGAACAAAAATGAGAAAAAATAAATATTAATAGGATGTGAGCTTTGATATGAATAAAAAAGATATAAATAAATATATAGATACAGAACTTAATAAATTTAAATTTAATAGGACAAGTTTAGGATACAAATACTTAAAAATAGCAATAAAAGATGGAATTCAAGATGAATTATTGATAGAAGATTTAAACAATAGATTATATGAAAAAATGCAAAAAGAATTAAATGTAAATAAAAAAAGAATTAAATGGAATATTGAAAAGAGTATTGAAACTATGTTTCTTAATACAAATTTATATTGTGTTATGAGTTATTTTTATTTAGAGAAAGATGAAAAAGTAACGTCCAAGTTGTTTATAACAACAATAGTAGAAAACTATTATAGATAAAAAAATTTAGGTACATACAAAGTATGTACCTATGGTTAGAGAGCATAGAAAAGTTACACTACACCGACAAGCATTTGGACACTACACCGTGCAGGCGTTGCAGAGCCATCTTCATAACAAGACTTATAGACAAATCTATAGTCTAACCCTTTTGTAGTCGAAATCCAATCAGATTGTTTGGACTGTACATTTCCAATATTGCCAATACTGGTTAAGTACATAGTACTAATATAAGTTGGATATCCATACTTATACAAATGAATTCTTAAATATGCCGCGCTATTAGAATTTGGCCACCATACCACGGCATATTTCATCTGATTACCATTTACAGTAAAATAAGAACCACCATTTTCTCCGGAAAAGGAAAATTTGGGGAAAGTATGGGTATCTCCGCTACCAATAGATACATGGTCGCTTGCTGTAGGAATGGTAATCAGATAGAATTCCATATCTTGGGCTTCATCTTTAGAAACATCCAAGACTTGCATGGCTTTCTCCTTAGAAACGCCAGCTTCCTCAATACTCTGTACATCAAGAGTATTGCTCTCGATGGACGGAGTATTATCTACTGCGAGAGTAGATAAAGGAAAAGCGCACAGACACAATACAAGTGTCAGAAGAAGGCTTAAGCCCCTAGATAACCGATTGTTAATCATTGAAGAACCTCCTAACTATTATTTCATAAGCTCTCTAACCATATTATCAGTCACACAGTGACTAATAACCTAAAAAACTATAAAAGTTTAAACAATTATACTATAAAAAACATATAAATTATATAAAAGTGGAATAAAGAGGAAAAAAATAAAGCAAAAATATGATATAATATATCTAATAATTATAGAGAATGGAAAACAATATAAAATAAATTTAGAGGTAAAAGTATGAGCACTATCCTTATAGCGGATGACGAACTAACAACGGTAAAAAATATATTTAATAGCATAATTAAGAGAGAAAATAATATTAAACTTATTGGAATTAGCAGCAATGGTAAAGAGACCCTTGAAATTATGCAAAAAAATATACCGGACATTTTACTATTAGACCTAATGATGCCAGAAATGAATGGGCTGGAATTATTAGATATATTAATAGAGCAAAAAGATAAATACTTAACAAAGACTAGAGTAATCGTGATTTCTAGCTATATTGATAAATTATATAAAACAGATAAATATAGAAAATACATATATGGTATACTTCCTAAACCATATAATTCATTAGAATTATTAAAATTAATTGAAAGAGTAAAGATTGAAAATAATAATGAAAATATAAAAAAATACATAGAAGAAACTTTAAAAGAATTTAACTTTAATAAAAATTCTAGTTCATATAAATATTTAAAAGATGCAATATATCAAATAATATATGAGGAAAAAATCAATTTTGATTTAGAAAACGATATATACAGAAAGGTCGCAAAAAAGAACAACAAAAAAAATGGCCTTGTAATAAAATGGGGAATTGAAAAATTAATGAATAACATGTATATGGATACAAAGTATAATATTGTTAATGAATATTTTAATTTTATTGAAGACAAAAAGCCGACTACAAAGTTATTTATAAGATATGTTGTAAACAACTTTGAAAAAATAAATAAAAAAGGGGATGAAACATATGGATAAAAAAATATTACTTATAACACTTTTAATAGTTGTCATTGTGGCTACCTCTATTTTGGTTTGCATACAATTAAATAAGGAAAACAGCCAAGAACAAACTGATTTAACCATATCATATTATAACAATCCTAAAATACCTGAAGGCTTCCATACAGTCGATACAGAAACAGCTCAATGGACTAAAATAGATGATGGAGTTATTAGAGACTGGAATAAAGGCTTAGTAATAGAAGATGAAAATGGAAATCAATTTGTTTGGGTTCCAGTTGACAAGGAAGATATTTTTTATGACATAGAGGAGATAGAGAAAGAATTTCAATATGAACCTGATTTACTTAATATGCAAAATAATGATGAAAAACAAATATTAAAATATGGAGGCTTTTATATTTCAAGATATGAAGCCGGAGTACCAACAGAAATACAAGATAGATTAAATGGCTTTGATTCAGATACAAATGATGTAAGAGGAGTGCCAGTAAGTAAAAAAGGAATAATACCATGGAATTATATTAGTTTAAGAAACGCAAAGTTAAATGCCAAAAGTATGTATGATAATGAATATTATTCGAGTGATTTACCAACTTTAAAACAGATGATGTACATAATAGAATGGATAAATAAATCTGGGTATGATATCTATGATAGTTCTGAATATGGTAACTATTCAAATGTTAATTTTGACTTTACAGGATATTATTCTATAGATTACGGAAAGAACTATAAATATGGAGAAAATATTCAAAAAGCAGGATATAATATGATACTTTCCACAGGAGCTACAGATAGGAATATAACAAATAATATATATGATTTGGCAGGAAATTTATGGGAATATACAGATGACTACCTTTCAATAGATGAAAATGAGATTATGGGATATTACTGTGTGGGAGGACATTATGACCATGCTGGTGAACATTTCCCAATATATAGTCATAATTTGAAAAATGTTGCTCCTCTTGACAAAGTTGGCTTTAGAGTAGTTTTAAATTTAAAATAAAACATAAATATAACAACTCTGCTTTTAAAATATACAATGAAAAATGAGACAATTATAGTTAAACTACACATTTAAGTAGAATAAACCAATTATCATCTACTCAAATCTATCGTAAAAGTTGTGTAAAAATAATAGGCTTAAGATATTTTCCCCTTAAGCCTATTATTTTTTACCAAGAGCCATATAATGCAATGTTACTTGGCATTGAGCCATTGCCTAAATCAAAGTCAACGAAACCGTGATCGTAACCATCACCATCAACTTTAACCCATTTACCGGATGTACTTTTTACATAATTAACAGCTTTCCAGGTTGGATGACTATCGCCACACCAGATGCTATTAGTAGCAACAAGCATTCCAGAAGCAACGCCACCCCATTCCCTTCCGGTAGCAGTATAAACTTTCATAGTTCTTCGCATAAGGTAGGTCTTATATTTTGTACCATTTATTGTTGCACTACCATAAGGATAATCTGTAATAACTTTTAAAAGTCCACTTACATTTCTCGTGTCTAAATATCCTTCTTTTAACTTTAAGTTAGGACCTCTAAACGAGATATAAGGTTCTCCTTCTGCACCCATTACAACAAAAGCCTCTCGATTACCAATGGTACCTATCTTGTTCTTATGTCCAGTATCACTATAAACGTTCATACTTTTTCCAAATTTGTTAATAGCAAAATAAGTCATAGAATCACCTCCATTCTTTATAATTAATTATAAGAGAATAGATATAATTTTAGTTTGAAAGTAGAATAAAGTAGAAGATATTAGTCTAATAATATTTTAGTTACTTCTGGACCAACACAACCATCTACAGTTAAATTGTTCTTTTTCTGAAAGTTAATTGCAGCTTCTTTACATTTTGGACCAAACATGCTATCTTCAGCTAACTTATAACCTTGTAAATTAAATAATTCTTGAATAAATAACACATGGTCATTACTGATGATAGGGATTTTATAATATAAATAATGCTTTAACGCCATTGATTTACACATAGGTCCGAAAATTCCGTCTTCATCTAAATTGCATTTATATGTCTTATTCATTATTTTTTGCCACTCTAAAGTATAATTAATATTGTTTGGCTCATATAGATAATTTAAGTCAACATTACAAGATATACCATTAACAGTTCCAACATTTGAATATTGCCAGAGCATATATGGTTTCTTATATGTACATACAGAATTATATTGAGCAACCCAAATTTTTGCCTCTGGAAATTGTGAGATATCTAAGCAGTTTTCTAACCAATTCAAATTGGCATATATTCCTGGAACAAAAGAGCTCCCACTTACCATTTTGCAAAAATACTTACACATTTTGCTTAGATATGATTTACCTTCAGATAATATATCGTCATCTTCCATATCTAAGAAAATAGGAAATTCAAAACTTTTATTTTTTATTTTAGGAAGTATTTTATTTATATTTAATTCTAAATTGTCTATAGAATTACAATAATTATAGATGTATGCGCCAATAGGAATATTTAAAGATTTACATTCTTTATAATTTCTTTCAAATTTAGTATCATAATAAATGCTTTCATTGTCATATATATTTGCAAACTTTAAAATAGCGAATTTTATGTTACTATGTTTAACTTTATTCCAATTTATATTTCCTTGATATTCTGATACATCAATTCCTTTTTTCATAATATCACCTATGTAAATTATAAAAATATATAGGAGTGTTTTAGAAAAAATAGAAGAAAGTAGAAGGTTTCCATTTTCTTCTGTTTTTAAGGAAATAAAGTTATAAAATAGTAAAATTATAATAATTCAAATGTATAATTTGAAAATATTAAAAAGAGGTGATTTTTATGAATGTTAGAGATGCACAAAAGTGGCTAAATGACATGTTCGAAGATTCAGCAGGTTGGGTAAAAATAGACGAGGATGGTGTGGCCGGTTACAATACAATGGTAGCCTTTGTAAGGGCATTACAAATTTTACTTGAAATAGATGTCGATGGAGGATTTGGAAATGGTACAAAGCAAGCATATAATAATCTTTTCCTAAATGGACTAAGTGAAATAAATAATGCTGATAATAATTTCAAGGTAAAAACAATTATTTCATTAGTTAATCTAGCTCTACTTTGTAGAATAGAAATATCTAATACAGATGATATTTCGGTATTCTCAGAGGCTACACGACAGGGAGTTACTAGCACAATGTCTCAATTAGGAATAGATAATTATACTGGCGGCTTGAGAGCAAGAGAAATAAAAGCATTGTTTACAAGTGATGCATATTATTTAATAAGTAATGGTGATGCAACCACCAGAGAGATACAGCAGGCAATAAATAGAAAATATAGTGATATGTTAGATAATTATATAGCAACAAATGGTTTATATGATAGGAATATGAATACTGCACTTATAAAAATGATACAATATGAAATAGGAGCAGATGTAGACGGTGGATGGGGAGAAGGTACAATGAGTAGCCTTCCTGTATTAGGACCTGGCTCAAATAGAACAAATTTAGTTTATATTTTACAATATTTATTATACTTAAACGGATTTGATCCAAATGGATTTGATGGAGGATTTGGAAATGGTGTAACAACAGCATTAAAGAATTTTCAAGACTTAATGAAACTAGATGTAGATGGATATTGTGGAAGGCAGGTATGGTCTGCATTAATAGTAAGTTGTGGAGACACAACTAGAAGCACAGATGCATGTGATACTAGATACGAAATTACAGATGATAGACTGGAAATCATAAAAAATGCTGGTTATAAAATTATAGGAAGGTATATAAACAATAATACATTCAATGGAATTAGAGATGGAGAATTAGAAAGAATTTATAATTCTGGGTTAAAAGTATTCTTTATATATCAAGAAAACGTAGTGCCAAAATTAAATAATTTTAATTTCCCAAAGGGAAGTTATATAGGTACGCATGCAAGTTCTTTAGCAAGAAAACATAGATTACCAGAAGGAACAATAATATATTTTGCAGTAGATATGGACGTATATGAGGAGGATATAGAGAGTCACATTATTCCATTTTTTGAAGGAATAAATAGTAGCTTAGATACAAATTATAAAATAGGAGTGTATGGTCCAAGAGAAGTTTGCAATCAACTATCAAGTAGAGGTTTGACTTGTAGTTCATTTGTAGCAGATATGTCTTATGGTTTCTCATGCAACATCGGTAAGAAAATACCACGCGATTGGTGCTATGAGCAATATAAAGAAATAAGCAACTATAATGGTCATGGCTTTGACTTAGATAAAGATATGTATAGTGAAGCTATACCAGCTACTAACCAATTCCATTCAGGAAGTTATAATTATGATAGTGGAAAGAACGAGGAAACATACAATAAAATTGAAGAAATATATAATTATTGTAATCAATATTGTAATGAAAACAATTTAAATAAAACAATAGCTGAAAAAAACATATTAGTATTGCAATTTATTAGAGAAAATATATATAAAGGTTTAGATTGGGATAAAATAGTAGGAAGCTTAGACAACAATTGGATCTCTTTTATCAAAGAGAAAACTAACAATTTTAATCCACAAACATTATATTTATATAAGAATAACAATAATGGCAATTACATAAAACAAGGGCTAGTTCATTGGGCAATTACAACAGAAGGAATGATGAGACATTACATAGAGGGAACAGGATTTACATACAAGGATGTATATTATAATGATTTGTCTGGTTGGGCAGGTGATTTATTACAAGCAGTAGGTGAATTTGCTAAAGAAGATAAGGATCCTTCCGAGGATAAGTTATATAGAATATTTGGCTCACCTACAGAAGGTTATTTTGATATTGAAGATTTAAACCAAGATGCAGATGCACAAAATTTGTATTGGGATTTATTATCTAAACCTATATATACAGTATTAAGAGATTATTATTCATCAAACAAACAATACAATAGATATACAGAATTTGTAAGAAATTTATACATATATGGTGATTTAGAACAAGAAATGAATCCAATAGAGCAATCAGAAGAAATAGTATATCAGTTATCAAAAAGGTATTTAACAGCAGAAGGTGAAGCTTTGGAAAATATTTTATCTTGGTTATTTAATATTAGAAAGTGGTATATTTATGATAAATCTAAATATGGAGATATTGCCGCAAAAGCTTTTGCTAAGAGAATTTCAGAAATGGTCAAAGCAGAAAATAATACAACAATGGGACAAGAGTAATATATTGAATACAATACTAATATATGATAAAATAATAAAAAAGTATCATTTGGAGGATATAAATGAATAAGTATAAAGTTATTATTATAATATTTATATTAGTATTACTGGTAGCTAATATATTAGCTTTAAATTGTAGAATTGCATTTCCAAACAATGAAATAAATAATAATATTAATACTATAATCCCCAAAGGTACAACTCCTATTTTAATAATCTCAGAGTATTTTTATACAAGCAATCCTTGGATAGAAATTATATATAGAGATGGGTGGAAAATTGATTGTATTAAAACTAGAATGGGAGGTGCAAGTAATTCAACCGCAGAAATAGTAACAAAGACGATAGAAAATAATATTTTTAATAATATATGTATATTAAATATTGTAATCATTATGATAATTATATTAATCTTAATATTGAAAAAGAGAAATTCAGTAAAAAATTGACCTAAAATTTTTAGGTCAATTTTTAGCTAATAACACCCTAAAAATTGTAAAAAAGGTAGCCAAGTGGTATTAAATCTCTAAATACTCTATTTATAATATAGGCTAAATTTTGATTATCTACAGCACGAACCGTAAAGATAATATTGTGTATATTAGTATTATCCAATGTTTTTTTAAAATAATTTTTTTAGTATTTTTCACAAACTTAATTTTAACATACTACAATATTACTTATAGAAAAAACTTTTTGCTAAACTAGATATACATCTCCAGTCAATCATATAATCTTAATAATACCAAATTAAGGAATATGAATTTCGCATATCTCATTATTTAATTCAATTGGAAGCCACGCAAGCTTTTGATATTTTTTCATTTTTTAAACACCCCCTCAAAAACTAAAACAAATTTGTTCACGTAAATAATAACATAAAAGCAGACAATTTACAATAAATTATCTGCTCTTACAACCTAACTATCTGCTCTTACAACCTAACTATCTTTCATCGTTTTGCGAATATATGATACACTACTGCTAATAAATTCTTTTGTTGTCATTTTTTCTCCATAGAATCCATTCAATATATTAAATATATTTTTATCTTGTGTCCTATCAAATGTTCGTTCTATCATTTTATCAATAGTTGAACGAACGGATTTTGCATTTGAGTAATTTTCCATTTTAGCAACATTTTTCATTAAAATTTCAATTTTTTGCAATAAAGCGGGCCTTGCATAAGCAATAATAATTGCTGTTTTTAATAGTCTTCTGCCTTTACAAAATGGAAATCTCAAATTACTTAGTAAATTGTCTACAATAGTGTTAACTCTTTCTGGAATAATACTTTGTCTAGCTGATTCTCGTATAACATCAATTAGTTTTTCGTATTCAAGAGGTTTAGCCATAACCCATCTTACTTTTTCGACATTTGTTAGACTGGCTCTATATTGTATATCTCCAGACATAACAATTATATTTTTTTTGGGCTCTTTTTCTTTTTGTGTCAAATCCTTTATAATATCTAAGCCAGTTTTTTCTGGCATTTTCAAGTCAAGTAATAGAAAGTCTGGTTGTGTTTCAAAATATTTTCTTTCGATATCTTTCCAATTATTTGCTATCCCTGTTACTTTAAAATCTTTTTCTTTTGTTAATACACCAAACAATGATTCACAAAAAGAAACATTGTCATCTGCGATTAACAGTTTAATCAAGATTATACCCCCATATAAAAGAATTCTTTTTTCTAAATCGACAACATTTTATCATAAAAGTATTGAAAAATCAATGAAAATAGCAACTTTAACCATGCAAAAGTAAAATTTAATCATATACTACAAAAAATTACAATTTTTTACGATTTATTACAATATTTTCCGATTTCAGCATTTGTACAATGGGTTGTAGTAAAATTGCAATGGCTCTTTGTATCAAGGCGAAAAGGAGATTACAAAAGAATTTTATAAAACTATGGATAAAACCTAGAAACACTTTTCAAATTGATATAAGGGTGGTGGAAATATGTAAAATAACAAAATTGAATATAAAAAGGAACATAAAAATATATTATCTCCTTTAGAACTTTGGACTAAGGGCTAATTTTCTAAAAAAGGAGATAATCAAAATGGCCCAATTAAATGGAAGGGAGGAAAAGTTTGATAGTTACTTAAATAAAACTATTATACTTTCGTCAAAGTATTATTTTAAAAAACAGATGAAAATGAAAGGAAGAGAACAAACAATACTAAATAATGAGGAATATTCCTTCTTTTTACAAAAGTTCATATCAGAAAAAGACACTTTTTCAAGTGTCGAGAGAGTCGACACCTCTTTACAACTAAAAAAAGCTTTAGAATCACTGTCTGCAATCGAGCAGGCAGTTATTTTTTTGCTATTTCAAGAAGAATTAACGCAACAGGAAGCAGCAGAGATATTAGAAGTTTATACCAAAACAATAAGTAAAATAAAAATTAGAGCAATTAACAAGTTAAAAAAATATTTAGAGGAGGAGTTATAAGATGAGAAATAAAAGTTTATATGAATTAGGGAAACTAGCACAAAATGGAGATGATATGGCTATATTAGAAATTATTGATAGAAAAAAGGAAATGATTAGAAAATATAGCTTTGGAGATGAAGATAGATACCAATTCATAATTTTAAAACTAATTGAAGGAATAAAAAATTATAAATTTTAAAATTTTTTTAAAAATAGGGGAGAATTTTGACGAGTAAAGCAATGTATATATAGTGAAGGGCAAATTCAAAGGACACACTATATAAAAAGCAGATAAGGAAAATATGCTCTTGTCTGCTTTTGTTAATTTAATAAGGAAGTAAGCTATATATATTCAATTGGTATCAAATAATTATTCTCACTTATTGGAAATAAATCATTTGCCAAACATATAACTCCTCCAGTTCCTACATTCATTCCAAATTTCTCTACTATATTAAAATTCTTAATCGCACCACTCTTAGGATTCATCCCTTTCTTGATTTCTATAGGATATACTGTGTTATCATACATTATTAATAAATCTATTTCCTTACCATTGCTATCTCTGTAATAAAACAAATGCTTTCTAGGGTCAATACCATTATTAGAAAACGACTTAATAATTTCTGTCACAACATATGTCTCAAAAATTGCACCACTATAAGCACTTTTCTCCAATGTTACAGCATCAACATATCCAGCCAGATAACACGCAAGTCCCGTATCCATAAAATATATTTTTGGTTTTTTTACAATTCTACTTATATTATTATTAGAATACGGTTGCAGCAAAAATACTAAACCTGTATTTTTTAAGATAGATAACCAATTTTCCGCTGTGTTATTATTAATTTCAATACTATTTGATATGTCAGAAATGTTTAGCTCTTGACCCGTTCTTGCTGCAATATTCATAACAAATTTTACAAACCTATTCTCGTCCTTCACATTAATAAGTTCTCTAACATCTCTTTCAATATATGTCCTAATATATGGTTCGTAAAATTGCTCTACATTTTGTATATTGTTTCTATAGATTTCAGGATAACTTCCTTTTAGAATTCTCTCATATAACTCTAAAACAGAATATCTTTTGCATTTTATTCTTTTTTTGATTTTTTCTATATCTGGTAAAAATATGTCTCCATCCAGACCATTCAGCTCTCTCGTAGACAAACCATATAAATCCAAAATACCAACTCTCCCAGCAAGAGACTCGCTAACATTTTTCATTGTATGAAATACTTGTGAACCAGTTAAATAATACATCCCCGTTGGCGCTTTTTTATTTTCTCTTAAACATTTCAATCTTTCTTCATCTATGTTTATTTTTATATATGATAATAAACTAGGAGCGTATTGAAACTCATCTATAATAATTGGCGAATTATGCATTGAGATAAACATTTCTGGGTCGTCCTGAGCTAACATTCTCTCCTTTAACGGATCTAACGAAACATGATTCAATTTACCGTGTTGTTTTACCTAGTTGTAACAATGTCGTTTTGCCAACTTGTCTAGGTCCTGTTATCATTATTGCCGGAAACTGTTCGCTTATCCTTTTTATAGTTCTTTCCATTATTCTATTTATATACTTTTCTTCCATTTACACTCACCTCTTTTATTATATGTAATTTACTTTATTATATACTTTAAGCTATAAAAAGTCAATAAAAATATATGCAGAATTATAATCTGATTATAATTTTGCATATATTTTTGTGACTATATTTGCTTGTTCTTCTACAACTCCACTAAATTATACTCTATTCCCAACTTATCTAGCACATTCTTCTCTCTTTCTGTACATGTAAAAATTATAACTTGATGCTCTTTTAGATTATTACTCAAAAATTCGAGTATATTTTTCAATCTTTCTTCATCATAATATGCAAATGCTTCATCTAAAATAACTGGCATTTTCTCTTTTGAAAGCTCATCTATCATAGATAACCTTAATGATAGGTATAGCTGGTCTATTGTACCTATGCTCAAAAGCTCGGCTGGAACATATTCGCCATGCTCATTTTCTATTATTAAGCCTTTGTCTTCATTTACTGCTACTTTTGTATATCTTCCATTAGAAATTTCCGAAATATTTTTTGACAAGTTCTCTGTGAATTTCGGTGTGATATTATTCTTCATATTTATATATGCTTTCGTCAAAAATTCTTTTGTTAAATTTATTTCATTATTTCGTTTTTCTAATTCTTCTAATTTTTCTTCAAGCTCGTCATGTTCTTCCTGCAAATTTACCATTTCTTCTAATTTATTAGAAATATTTTTTTCTTGAATATTTATTGCCTGTAAATCCATTTTATTTTTATTTAATGCTTCTTGCTTATCATTAATTAAAATATTTATATTATTATTTTCGGCTTTTTCTAAATATTCATTAACATTTAATTTATTATTATATTTTTGTTTTAAATTTTGTAATTCTATTTCTATTATATTATCTAATTTAATTTCTTCATTTTGTATTTCTTGTTCCTGAATATTTTTTTCATCTTCTAATAATTCTATTTGTTTATCCAGCACATTTATTTCGTAATTTATTTTTTCATTCTGTAAATTAATTTCATTTATTATTTTTTCATTTTCTAATTTAATTTTATTTTCTATTTTTTTATTTTTTATTTTTTCATAAATAAATATTATAATTAAATAAATTGGAATTATTAGAAAATTAAAAATATTTATTATATTATTTTTTAAATAATTATTATTAAAAATAAAAATTAAAATATTAATTATTAAAATTAAAAATAAAATTAAGAAATATTTTTTATAATTTATTTTTTTATTTAATTTATTTTTATTTTTGAAATTATTTTTTTCAGAATTATTTTTTGAATAATTATTATTAAAATTATTTTCGTTATTTTTTTCTGAAAAATTAATTAAATTATTTTTATTTATATTTTTTCTATTATTATTTTCATTTATTTTTTTAATTAATTCATTTTTTTCTGTTTTTAATTCTTCAATTTTTGTATTTTTTTCGTTTTCATATTTCTTCTTTATGTTAATTTTTTCTTCCTCAGTTTGTTTACGTAATAATATAGTACTTACCTGTCTATATACTTCTAACTCTGCCCCTGTTTTGTCAATTTTTTCCAGTAGATCTTCCTTGGTGTCCTTGTTGGTTTCTTTGTCTTTTTGATACTCCTTCAACTCCTTTAAGACAAACTCTATACTTTTTAGTCTTTCCTTAACAATATTAATCGGTCTTCCTTGAGACCTATCTGTACCTATTTCCTCTATCTGCATTTTATTTAGTCTGTCAATTAGCTTCTTATATGACAAATTGTCATCGCCCGTGCCCGCTAGGTTTGCGAGCTTTTGAATAAGTATACTCTGCTCTTGATTGTCCAGTTTTACCTCCTCTTGCATGGCCAGCACAGTGGAAGTAAACATGGTTTCATCCACTCCAGTTTGCTCATAAAAAAATTGTATCCCATCCTTTTTGTCAACATTGAAATTTTTAGAAATGTCCTCTAACTCACTATTAAATATCTTTGGCTTTTTCTTATTAAAGTCTCTAAAAATTTCAAGCTCCTCTCCATTGTCTAATTCATATTGTAACTTTCCAGAAAATTCTTCTTTGCCCCATGGTTTAAATTTATCATAGTCAGAAATATTTTTTCCGTTTTTATTTTTAGAAATTCCATAAAAAATATTTTTTATATAATTTAATAATGTAGATTTTCCACTTTCGTTTTTTCCATAAATAATATTCAAATTATTTTTCAAATTTATTTCTTTATTTTCTAATTTTCCATAATTATTTATTTTTATTTTTTTTATTTTCAAAATTAATTCTCCTTTTTTATTAAATTAAAAATAATTATTTATTTTTTATTTTTATTATTAATTAATTTTTTATTTATTAATTAATTATTATTTTTTTATTAATTATTTTTTATAATTAATTATTTATTATTTTAAAAATATTATTATAAATAAATTATTTATTTTTTTTATTATTTTTTTATTTTATTTTTTATCAATAATTTCTAAGCCCAAACTTAAAACATTTTCTAATGTCTCTTTTGAATAATAATTATTATTTAATTCCTCTAATATTTCTTTAACAAACAAACCTTTTAAATTATTATTTTTTGATATTTCTTCTAGGTTTATTTTTAATTTTGTTTTATTTTTTATTTTTATAATATTATCCTTTAAAATATATTTCATTAATTCATATGTGTTTATTTCAAAATTTTTATCTCCAATTAAAATTATTTTATAAAATATATTTTCGTCAAAATTCATATTATTTATTTTTTCTATTAATTCTTCTTGTGAATTTATTTCGCTAATATCTAATTCTAGTTCTTTAAATTCCTTATTATCTATTTTAATAAATTCTAATTTTATATTTTCCTTATCTAAATCTCCCAATATTACTCCATGTTGTTCTAACTCATCAAAACCAAGAGCAATTGTTGAGCTAGGATATACTATTCTTTGGTCTGGTTCAGAATTATAGTCCAATTTATGAATATGACCTAGTGCAATATAATCAAAGCCAAGCAACTTTAATTTTGTTTTATTAAGTGGGTTATATTCTAATTCTTCTGTAGTTCCACCATTTAAAGTGCCATGTGTAATTAATATATTTATCTTCTCTTTGTTTTTTATATTAATTTCATCTAACTTTGAATCTCTACGATAAAAGTCTCCAAAACCAAAACCATATATATCGCAATCTTCATTTTCAATTAGTTCTACTTTTTCCCCGAAAACATGTACATTTTCATTCCAATCAAATTCCTTATACATAGAACCATTTATATATGGGTCATGATTTCCCGGAGTAATATATATTTTTATGTTTGGTATTTCTTTAAATAAATTATTAATATATTCTATTGTCGTTTTTCTTACATAATCATGCTCGTACAAATCACCTGCGATAAATAAATACTCTATATTATTTTCTTTTATATATTCAATTACTTTTCTAAATGCCTCTCTTTGCTCTAATCTGCGCTTTTCTCCCAATTTGTTCCTATTATTAAGTACTGTAAAAGGCATATCGAAATGCATATCTGCCATGTGTATGAATTTCAAATTAATCTTTCCCTTCTTTTTTGAAATTTTTTCTATACCATTTTATATTACGGAACCAAATAAGTCAAGCATTTTTTTAAACATTTGTTTTGGACGTTGCAGGATAATGAGCTTTGGCTAAAATGCTCTTAAAAGGCAAGGTATATATATATTTAAAATGTTTTGAAGTCACTCAAAACAGCAAAAAAGAAAACTGTTTTTTTCCTCCGTCCCCAAAAACAGTTTTCTTTTTAATTATTTATTATCTTGTTCGTCAAAGCTGCCAAACAGCTCATCAAATTTTGCCTCTAATTCTTCCTGTATGTCTACAGATAAGATTTCGTCGTCATTTTTTAATTCTGTCTCTACGCCATTGTCTTCTCCTCCCGTTTCATCTTCTTGCGGTAATATTGGCGCATCCGGCTCTACTGGCTTGCTAGCTGCCTGTTTTGGTGCCTTGCTTCCTACATTTTTTCCAGCGCTTTCTTTGTTGTTTTCTTCCTTTGGTTGTTCATCTTCAAATAGGTCATCCAAAGATTCCACATTCAAGTCCTTTGGCTTTTCGCCTTCGTCTTCTACATAAGGGTTATATGGGTTAAATTTTCTCCATTTACCTCTGTCTCCTATATCGAACTCTAAGTGGTCTAACGTAAATTCTGCCAATTTTCTCGCCATAGGAGTTTCAAAATAATAATACTTTTCGTCCTTTATTGGTTTTAAGCCTTTTTCGTATATAATACACATGTCGTTGTCCATTCTTCTAAGTTCGTCCGGTGTCATCAGCGCTCTTGCCATTACTTGGTCTGAGTCACTATAACCTTGTCTATGGAATTGCTTATCTCTATTTATTGACCTGCTGTCTCTTGATATTGTCTTTTCTCCCAATGCTTTTGAGAAATATTCCACTGTTTTATATGAGTTACTTCCTAAGAATACGTGTGTATCGCAGTTACCCATTATAGTCTCGTATGATTTCTCGTAAACTGCCTCTAATTGGTCTAAGTTTTGTAATATAACGCTAAATGATATTCCTCTACTTCTTGATGTAGATATTTTTTTATCAAAGTCTGGTATCTGTCCAATATTTGCAAACTCATCTAGTATGAAGAATGTTGGCATTTTTAGTCTTCCGCCGTTCTTATCTGCAAAGTCATATAATTGTTGTATCATTTGCGAGAAGAATATTGTTAGCAAGAAGTCGTATGCCTTGTGTGTGTCAGAAGAAATAACATATACAGCAGTTTTCCTTGAACCTATTTCATCAAAGTCTATTGTGTCTGTAGATGTAACTTCCGCTATTTCCTTTGAGTCGAATTTACCAAGTTTTGATTGCAATGAACTTAGTATCGACCCATATGTCTTTTCTGGTGCAATTTCTATAGATTTGTAGTTCATTCTAGCTGGATGGTCGTATGGAAGTTGATTCATTAGGTCTGTAAGTAAGTTGCTTCCACCATTTGCATTTGCTGCCCTTACTAGTTCTGAACAACTTGCTAGGTTTTGTTCTTCTTCTGGCCTCGTTGCCATTAAATAATATATAAGTGCTTTTAATAACATCTCTGCCATATCATCCCAATATGGGTCATTGCCTGAGCCTTCTGATTTCTGACCTTTTACTATTGTATTTGCTATAACGTCTACATCTATTTCACTTCTAATATGTAATAATGGGTTATACCCATCACTGTTTGCAGGATTAACTAAATTTAATACTTTTATTTCATATCCGTTTTTTCTAAGGTATCCCGCGGTTTTGTCGTATAGCTCTCCTTTTGGGTCTGTAAATACATATGAGCCTAGCATTTGGAATGCATTTGGTATTGAATATGATGCAGATTTACCAGAACCTGAACCGTCCAACTACCAAAACGTTTACATTTCCTCTTTTATCAACTGGTAAGTAATTATGCTTTGATAAAATTATTCCATGGTTTTTGCTTAATATCCTATATTGCTCTCCATTTTCGCTCCAATCGCTAGAACCATGCTCAATGTCTGTAAATTCATTTTTTGGCTTTGATTTATATATTCCTACAATCGCAAAAATAATATATATAATTGTGAAGTATAGAAGTGTTTTTCCAAAATAGCCTATATATGCAGCATCAAATACTTTAGTAAATGACGTAAAACTTGCCAGTTCTACAAAAATTGTCTCTAAAAATATTTCAAAACTGAATGTGCCACTTTGGCTTGCTGCACCTATTGAATACCCCAAAGGCGCAACAAGTACTATGGATAAAATTACCCATAGTACTACTATTACAATCAAACTCTTTCTATTAGCCTTCAATGCTTTACTAACTTTATAGTTCATGTAAATTCACCTTCGCTTTAGTTTTATTTCTCCATATCCTCGCTCTTTTTACGCGCCCTACTAGTACTCTTACCTGTTCTTTCATTTATTGCTTGCTCTATTTTTGCCATATTTCCAACTAAAACATCTTTAATATCACTAGCCTCAAGCTCATTAATATTTTTAGCATCATTATATGTTGCTCTTGCTGCTACTTTCTTACCATCTCTTACAACAATATTGTTAATTGCCGGTATTGACGCTTTTTCTCCTTCAATTACATCTAGCCTTTTTGGACCTTTTCCTGCATTTTTAGGAGGCATTTCAATTCCTTGATTAGGCTCCTTTGCTATAGTCTCTCCTCCGCAAGCATATACGTTTGAATGTACATTTGTACTACTCATGTTATTTCCCCTTTCTATACGTCTTTCTTTTCATCTCTTATTTCAAACGAAAAGTATGACTTATATGGTTTTAACTTACATTTTCCTTTTACTTCGTTAGTATCTTTATCAAAATATAAAACAGGTTTGATTTCTTCTGTTGTTTCCGGGTCAATAATCGTTATTGGCCTTTTTAAATTTGGTGTATATCTAAACTCTTTAAATTCAGTCTCTTTTTCTGAATAAAGAGTATCAAACTTAATTAATGTAGGCTTTTTAGAAATTACTACTTTATTATCTTGTAGAATTCCCATATTTACTACAACTCTATCCTTACCAAAAGATAATATTACTAGGTCTTCTTCCTCTTTTGGCTCGTCAACGAAGAATGTCTTTTTCTTTACGTCTCCTCTCAATTCTTCGCTATAGTCTAGTCTTTCTATTGTATATTTTGGTGATTCTTTTAAATATTCTTTTTCAGTTTCATTAACTTTATATATTACTGTGTTTACTCCCTGTGGGTCAGTAATACTAAAGTGTTTACCTTGTACAATCTCCATAAAACTCTACCCTCTTTCTATGTGCATTCGTTGCCATAGCTTGTCTTTCGTAAAAATCACCATACTTTATTATACAATAAATTTAATGTTAAGTCAATACATGTAGACAAGCTATCAACTACTTTTACATATTTTATTCTAAATTTGTTCTTGGGTTAAATTTTGAAACTTTACTAAATTTTTTAAATAACCCCATTTCTTCTTTTGTTGGTACTTTAGGTATCATTATTTTTACTTCAGCAATAAGTTCGCCTCGTCCGCCTTTACCGTCTTTGTACCCTTTTTCTTTTATTTTTATTTTTTCTCCACTTTCAATGCCCTGTGGAATATGTAAATAAATTGTTTCACCAATAGTTTCAATTGCAACTTTTGTTCCAAGAACCGCCTCCCATGGAGAAATGTATAGGTTTGTATATAAGTCTACACCTTTTAATGCAAATTTCTTATCATTCTTGATGTTTATTCTAATTAATAAATCTCCGTTTTTTCCTCCATTTTCTCCTGGCTTGCCTTGTCCTATTAATCTAATCTTTTCATTATTTCTAATACCTGCTGGTATTTTTACTGTAAAATTTTTCATCTTGCCGTTTTGCGTTCTTAGTGAAATTTTCTTTTCTAGTCCATAAAATGCTTCCTCAATTGAAATTTTTATTTCTGTTTCTATGTTCTCTCCTTTAATTGGTAGCTTTTCCTTCGCTTTTTTCTCTTTTTTCTGCTTGCTCTCTAAATCGCCACCCATAAACATTTTAAAAACCATATTCACTATTGAACCGTCTTCTCTAACTTCTTCTTCTGTTTTTCTCTTTTTGCCTATATTAGAATTCCACTGTCTATCATATTTTCTTTTTGAAGCTGGTATAGATAAAATTCTATATGCTTCATTTATATCTTTGAACCTCTCCTCTGAAAAATCACTTTTAGAATTAATATCTGGGTGATATTTCTTAGCTTGTTCTCTATAAGCTACTTTTATTTCTTCTGGTGTTACCTTGTTACTTTCTAAGCCAAGTATTTTATAATAGTCCTTAAATACCATAAGACCTCCCCCCCTAAAAGCAAGTCCATTATACCATATTTTTTTGTAGAAATAAATAGGAAAAGTTAATTTTTTATATATAAACAGTTACAGAATAATGGTTTATATAAATTATATTACAGAAAGCACAAAAATCCGCTCCATCTTGCTGGTACACATATTTTGTCCGCTCCATGTTTTCGCGTAAAAAATATGTGTCCCACGTGGAGCTACTTATAGACAGTAGGTCAATAATTGTAATCTTTTCAACCTAATCTAGCATTGATAAAATTTTGTTTCTTGTTTTAATTCCGTCTAGGTGAATTAGCTCTCCTTTTTTTATGGTAAATAGTATAGAGGCATCTATTTCAAACACAACAGCTCTATTCAAATTTTCATTTGCTATCTTCCTTGCCTTTGCAAGGTTACGCATCTTTTCCGGGTCTTTGTATTTTCTACCATCTTCAATTTTATCAGCTACAAACAATATCTTAGCTAAAGTATCCATATTTTCATTTCCTGTAGTGTGATATTTTATTGCATTTTGCATATCTTGAGTAAACCCATACCTGTTTTTACAAAGCACAGCTCCAATCTTGCCATGAAGTAGACCTACATTCTCCCTTTCTATATCGTCAATTTCTATATCATTGTTAACTGCATATTTTATTTTTTCTTCTTTTGACATTTCTTTTGCAATGTCGTGCGCGAGCCCAACAAGTTTCGCCTTATTCACATTCTCTCCATGAATCTTTGCTAGCTCCTCCGCCTTTTTCATTACTCCCACAGAATGGTTGTATCTCTTTGCAGAGAGCACTTGCTTAATATCCTTATCTATTCTTTTTATTAGTTCTTCTACTACTCTATTATCATTATAATTTAATATCATATTTTTTATTTCCTTAAATATTTTATTTAGGTTTTTATGGTTATACCTATAAACCCTACTTTTTCTTTATTCCTTAAATAATATAAAACTGTTTTTTTCCTCCGTCCCCAAAAACAGCAATTTATCCAACAGCTCTGTATAGCTTAGTCCCGCTTCTTCCCAAAGTTTCGGATACATGCTTATATCTGTGAAGCCAGGCATCGTATTTATTTCATTTATGAGAACTTTGCCTGTTTTATCCTCCACAAAGAAATCTACCCTAGAAAGGCCGCTTCCATCAACTGCTTTAAATGCTTTAATCGCTGTCTTCCTTATTTCTTCACTAACTTCGTCTGGAAGGTCTGCCGGTATAACAACTCGAGAATTAGCATTTTTGTATTTTGCATCAAAAGTATAAAACTTCTCAGCTGGCAAAATTTCTCCCACGCATGATGCCTCTACCTTGTCATTTCCTAGTACTGCACACTCAACTTCTCTGCCTTTTATTTCCTTTTCAATAAGTACTTTTTTGTCTAGCTTTCCTGCACTTTCTATTGCCTCTTTGAGTTCTTTTTCGTTTTCAGCTCTGCTTATTCCCACAGACGAACCAGAATTTGAAGGCTTTACAAACACCGGATAAGACAATTGTTCTTCCACTATTTCGCATAATTCTTCAATACTTACTTCTTTCTCATTAAAGTTTTTATCTACAGATATGTATTTGCTTTTTTGGGTTTTAAAATACAAATATTCTGCCTGATTTATTCCGGCTCTGTCGAAAACAATTTTAGTATATGCCTTATCCATGCTTAAAGCTGAACTTAGCACCTTACAGCCTACATACGGCTTTTTTAGTAATTCTAGAAAACCTTGTATTGTTCCATCCTCTCCATATAGCCCATGAAGTACTGGAAAAAACACCTCTAATTTGCTTAAATACTCTACAACATTTTCTATTTCTTGCTTTTCTTCAATTGTCGCACCAACATCTAACCTTTCAATTTCTGCCACATTTTTTAAGTATTTGTACCATTTCCCATCTTTTCCCACATAAATTGGATAAATTTCGTATTTATCTTTATCTAAGTACTGTATAACAGATGTCCCAGAACTTATAGAAACATCATGCTCTGTTGACATTCCTCCAAAAATTACACCTAGTTTTAACTTGCTCATAGTAGTATGAACCTCCTTTTTTCACGCCTTTTAAATAACAACTGTCTTTTTTAGAATATGTATATTATGCTATTTACTAGTAGTTATTATAATACTATTATACTATTTTCTGGAAAATTTGTTCAAAGTTCATACCATTTGAAGCCTTTAGCAAAACAGCATCTCCCTCTTTAGCAAGTTTCTTTAATAACTCTATAGCCTCATCGTTGCTATTGCAAATATATATTTTTTCCTTATCCATTCCGCATTCTTGTGCCTTTCGTGCAATATCTCTAGCACATTCTCCAACTGTTATTAAAATATCAATTTTACTTTTCTGGACTTCTTCGCCAACTCTCTCGTGTAACTCTTTTGAAAACTCGCCAAGCTCTAGCATATCTCCTAAAACTGCAATTTTATTTTTCGCATTAATTTTACCCAAATAATCAATCGCAGCCTTCATTGAGTCTAAATTTGCATTGTATGCGTCATTTATTATTGTAACTCCCTGCTTGTTTTTTTCCACTTGCATTCTTCTTTTGGTAAGCTCAAAATTTGCAATTCCTGCTAAAATATCCTCCATGTCTATGTTTAAAAGCCTTCCCACAGCAATTGCACATAAACTATTTAGCACAAAATGCTCTCCACCAACAGAAATATTTACATTATACTCCTTGCCATCAACATTTATTTTGTACCTGCTTCCATTATCAGAAAAAGTAATGTCATATGGCATGAAATCACTTTTGTTGTTAATTCCGAAGGTTACTATGTTGTAATTTTGAGCTCTATCTGTTTCTTGACCATTTTCCACTTTTTCTATATTTTCTTCAGTAGATGGTATTGAAAGCTCTTTCTCTGTCGTTCTTTCTACATTTGCGTGCTCGTACCACTCATGTAACATATCATTATCATTATTAATCACCAAAGTACCATTTGGCTCCAATCCATCCAATATCTCAAGCTTTGCCTTTAAAATATTATCTCTTGAACCAAGCACTCCAATATGAGCAGTACCAACATTGGTAATAACAGCAATTGAAGGCCTAGCTATTTGCGCAAGTTTACTAATCTCGCCCAAACCATTCATACCCATTTCGGCCACCATTGAATCATTATCTTTTAGCCTTAACACTGTAAATGGTAAACCAATCTGACTGTTGTAATTTCCCAGAGTTTTTAAAACATTGTACTTTTTAGCCATCACACTCGCAATAATATCCTTTGTACTGGTTTTTCCAACACTTCCAGTAACCCCAACAACCGGAATATTATATAGGCTTCTTTTGTAAGAAGCAAGCTGCTGAATAGCTTTTGTAGTATCTTCCACTAAAATTACTGTCCTACCCTTATACTTTCTTTTCAAGGCTTTTGCATCTATTTTATCCTTAACACTCTCTTTCCTTAAAATACAAACCTTCGCGCCATTGTCTAGCGCTTCTTCATAAAACACGTTTCCATCAACATTTTCTCCTATAAAGCCCACAAATGTATATCCTTCTTTCACTTCCCTTGTATCCTTTGTGAAATTATCTAAAACTTCATTTTCATAACCACAAATTAATTCTGCATTGCAAAGTTTTATCAAATCTTTTACATATACCTCGTTCATGCAAATTACCATTCCTTTCCAAAACTGTATTGTTTTAAAGCATTATAGCAGTATTTTTAAATTGCAATATTCTATTTTCGTTTTTTACTTCGCTACTATTATATGATAAATTGCTTGTATAATCAACTTTTTGCCTACACTTTCCTTGGCAAAATTCACAAAACTTTTACATAACATTATAGTAATATTTTTTAATTCATAGCATACTAATTACGTACAAATTTTAGTAAAACAAATAAGAGACCGCCATTTTTGTGCTAGTCTCCTACAATATTTGCCAAAAGTCATATTTCTTATTAAGCAACTTTTATTCCCGTATTTTTTACTTCTAATACAAAAGGTGTTTCATCATTTTCATAGTCAGCAACACTAATAATATGTGGCTCTATTCTATAGTCAATATTATTTCTTAATTGCATTAAATTCACTTCTTCATCAAACTTATCAGTTTTTATGTCGTCCGTGATAACTGCAATGTCTATGTCGCTATCTTCTCTTTGAGTTCCCTTCGCATACGAACCAAATAAGATTATTGCTATCACATTATAGTTTTTACTTACAATTTCTATATATTTATTGACTATATCTATTATCTCTTTGTCGATTTCCCTTATTGATTTCCTTCCTTCAATATATTCTCCAGCCATTGTTTTACCTCCTCAATTTTTTTAATCTGTTCTTCCGTGTACTCGTCGGTACATTTTTGTGAGAATTCTCTTTTATAATCATCATATATCGAATTCAAATTAAATCTTGTTATTTCGTTTAAATAGAGTTGTTGAGTTTCTGTTACTATCAAATTATTCTTTTGTGCTAAATACATTAAATCATGACTCTTAGGAGCATATGGCGCAGAAACATTATTTTTTGCATATACGGCTTTTAATAACTTTTCAATTACCATTTGTCCCATAAATAAACACCATGTGTTCTTTTTACCTGCTTTCATATATAACATTGTATCATAATCTTCATTAGCACTTTCCATCCAAAAGTTCATTAAGTCTATATTGTTCATATACTTACCTCACTTTCTATCTGTTTTCCATCACCATTATACCACATGCACTGGAAATAAAACAAGTAGGAAGTCGCCATTTTTGTGCTGGCCTGCTACTTGTTTTATAGCATTATAGCAATTTTTTCTTCACTTTTCTAAATGTCGCAACGCACGATATAACTTTATGTTATATCGTGCGTTAGTTCTCTATCGACTTTTATGGTGTGTTATATAATACACTATATAATACGTTTATATATTCTATTGCCCTCCGTATAATTTTTCAAAATTGTCCATGTCATCACAGCTCATAGTTTTTATTTAACGTAGAGTTGAGTACGGAAAGATATACTTTCTCCCAAAGAACTGTTAGTACTACGACTACGATATGATGCATACCAACTACTTCCGTTGCAGATAGCCTCCACCTCTAATTGTACAAGGTTCATTACTAGAAAGCCTGTACTCTGTAGTATATTCTCGACAATTACCTAATACATCATGAATATTACTATAATTATCCGCTTCATATGCTCCTGTATTTTCTTTTTTTCTTGTATCTATGCCTCCATAAGCTTTATCTGTCGTTACTGCTAAGTTATATCCTTCTCCACTTCCCACATTAGTCTGACATATGAAGTTCAATGCTGTATCCCATGCATAACTACTTATTAATTCACTTTCCACATTATTATTACTACTACACATTGCCTCCGCCTGCATTTTTGCATTATCTCTTGTTATATTAGTGTATGGTTCAACTCCTGCTTTACATACATTTTCACTTCCTTGCTCATAACGTCCAATATAGAAACCTCCTTTGCCTCCTTTTACAACTGATTCGGCACTCGCTTTAAATGCTCCTATTTGTCCTGATGCTACTGAACTACTATTACCTTCTCCATAAAAGTAACTTTCTATTACACTATCTCCACTTACCTCTGTTGCTCCACTTGTAGTAAATGTTCTTCTACTTAGGTTATTTGTTAGTTTTCCAGAAGAATTAATAGAAGTAGATACATTGTACTCTCCTGTTGGTATCCATACAAACTGGTTACCGTTTTCGTCTTCTATTACTATCCCTTCTTCTACTTTTGTTCCACTATCTTCTGCTACCCCAAACCCACCTGGTATTACTACATCATTTTGTAGGTCATCTTTTATTGTTGTGGTTGTATCAAGTATTGTCACACTTTCTCCGTCTCCTGGTTTTAAGTCAGATACATTACTAGGTTCTTCCGGTTCTTCAGTATCCCCACCTATCTCGTTATTTTCTCCTGGTTCAGGCGGAGTTATCTCACTGTCTTCTGCTAAAATATTCGCAAGTTCTTGCTGTAGACTATCTATTTCTGCTTGCTCCGTTTCTGCTGCATTTCTCGTTCTTTCCGCTGCATGCTGAGCCTGCTGCACAAGTCCTCCATCTCCCAAAGTTACGTTTATTGTTACTGCTGCTAATATTATCATTATCACCACTGTAATTATTAGCGCAAGCAACGTTATACCTTTTTCTTTTCTTATCAAAATTTTTACCTCACTTTCTCTATTTCTTTTGTTTGAATTTAACTCCAACATTTTTACACCAACATAATAAAACAATTTGTTTTAAAAGTCAATATAACATTTTGTTTTATTTTATAATTTTTGTAGTTTTAATAATATAGATTTTTTAATTTCATGCCAAGAAAACTCAATTTTGTTTTTTATTTGTTACTTTTAAAACTATTATTTTTATTTTAGAAAGGATACAATATGAAAACTCGTATTAGAAACTTAAGAGAAGATAACGACTTAACTCAAAAAGATTTGAGCCAAGTACTTAATATCTCTCAAGTTGCATATTCTTATTACGAACTAAATAGGAGAAACATTCCGCTGGAATTATTAACTAAACTAGCTGATTATTATAATACAAGTGTAGATTACTTAATATATAGAACTGATGTGTACAAACCATACCCAAAAAGCAAAAAATAAACTAGACAAAATTACCTAGTTTATTTTTATTTTATATTTTTTCCCGCCCTAGTGCGTCAATGTTCCATTCGGCGTATTTGTAATGATTAGTATATCTTCCTCTTTGCCTGTTTCAGCATTCACATATACTATAAAATCTAGCCCATCCATATTTCCTTCGAATTCCCAGCAAAGCACTTCTGTTTTCCATTCTGTAGGAATTACTGCAAGTTCTTCGCTCTCTATTGTCAAGTCCTTGTTCAAGCTTGCTTTTGCAGTTTCTTTCGACACCTGAGGCTTCTCTAGCTTTCTTTCTGTATGTGAATTCAAGTATCCGCTTGTTTCAATTCCAAGAATTTCTCCATTATCAAGCGCAACCTTTACCTTTATTAAGTCCGGATACATTATTACATCTTCTTGCACATATGCGTAATTTATTGTTACAATTCCGCTTTGTTTTAAATAATACGTTTCCTTCATATCTTTAAAACCTTTACTCTCCAAATATTCCTTAGCTTTCTTGTCCGCTTCCTCCTGCGATATCACTTCAGCTGCCACTTCCCTATTTCTATCCATATAAATTACATGTCCGCCTTTTTCAGAAATAGACACTGTTGCAACCGAATCATCGTTAAAAGTAATTCCAAAATTATATGAAGTAATGTCTCCCTCACTTCTTCCATATGAGTTTACTTCTTT
Source organism: uncultured Clostridia bacterium (assembly GCA_944390995.1). The sequence goes on along the minus strand of CALXSA010000001.1, from coordinate 46,448 downwards.
TATATTGCTATTATCAAACAGCTCTGTTGCCTTATTTTTGGCAGTTTCTTCATCAACATTCTCTCCAGTAAGTCCAACCTTTTCTTTCCTTGTAATATGTTCTGAAAATGCACCATCATAAATCAAACCAGAATATTCATGGAATGTTTGCTCCATATTGCTAAAACTGTCTTTTGAAATATTGCTAACTTGTTTAGCAAACGCAACTGTGCCTTCCTCTGTAAGCTCTCCCCATTTTATTCTACCTTCATTAATGTCCGCCGAAAGCTGGTTTAATATATTTTCTAATTCCACACTATATTGATGTAGCTCCTCTAAATTCTTTATATCATCTTCTGTAAGCTCTACATCTTTTAAATTTTTTGTGTACAATGAGTAACTATAGTCGCTTACCTGATTTAAAAATTTTGCAGTTTTTTCAATCTCATTTGTAGCAATCGGAAGCTGCGCCAAAGAAACCATTGCCATGTTAGCCTCTCTCCATACATTGCTCAAACTCTCCGCACCGCTCTCTGGCGAATTTGAAATTAGTGATTTTGCTAAATACACCTCTACATTTTGCACATAGTCTACCACTTCAAAAAACGCCAGATTGTATGAATTTTCCGATGCCTGCCTAAACTCAGTCTGTTTTTTGTATGTGTAAATTCCTAAAATTACTATTATAGAAAATAGCACCACAATAATGCTAAGCATATGCCTATCTTTTAATCTGTTTTTCCAATCAATCAACTTATTTTTAATCTTTCCCATAATCAAATTCATTCCTTTCGCCCTTTGCTCAGAGCACCCGAGGCAAGCTCAAGCCCTTCACCCTGAGCAAATTTCAAATTTATTACAATTATTCTGCACAAATTTTGTAAAATTATTCGCAAAAATTTACAACAGCGCAAATTTATGTTACAATGTTTTCGATAAAGTCGACACGCTATTAGTGTCGAAAAGAATTGGACTTGGCACAATTGTAGTTGTTTTTAAGCCATGTTCGTATACCCGAAAGGAATTAAATTAATTATGAAAAAAATACTAATCTTTTATGCCGCCTATGGTGGCGGCCATTATTCAGCTGCCAAATCTATAAAAAAATACTTGGACGAACATTTTGAAGTTGAGACTGAAATAATCGATTGTATTGAATACATAAATAAAGTACTAAATAAACTTACTACAGAGGCTTACAAGGAGATGGCAAGAAAAGCACCTAGTTTATGGGGAAAAGTGTATTCAAATTCTCAAAGCGGTTTGCTTGGTCATGTTAGCTCCAGAACTAACAAAGTTATGGCAATTAAGCTCAAAAATTTAATACGAGAGCTACGACCAGACTTAATTGTTTCTACTCACCCTTTTAGCAGCCAAATGGTAAGCTATTTGCGAAGAAAAGGAAAAATAGATTGCAAACTTGTTACTGTACTTACAGACTTTGCGCCCCACGACCAATGGCTTATCGGGCATGAATATACTGACGAGTTTTTTGTGGCAAATGAAAAAATGGGAAAATATTTGTGCAATTATGGCGTAGAGCCTTCTAAGGTTCATATAACTGGTATTCCGTTATCAGATAAATACTTTAAAAAATTTGACAAAGAGGAAATATATAAGGAGTTTGGGCTAGATAGTACAAAACCTGTTATCCTATTTTTTGGCGGAGGCGAATTTGGACTTGGTAAAGACAGGCCAGTCCAAATTTTAGAGGCACTTATCAACAATTTAGACACAAGCCAAATTATTGCAATTTCTGGACGCAACCCTAAGATGAATGAAAATTTTAACGAGGTGGTTCAGAGATTAAATTGCGAGGATAGAGTTAAAGTTTATGAGTATACAGACAAAGTACCAGAACTTATGAGTATTTCTAGCTTGGTAGTAACAAAACCTGGCGGACTTACTACAAGCGAAAGCTTGGCATCAGGGCTTCCAATTCTCGTTATAAACCCTATCCCTGGTCAAGAAGAAGAAAATGCAGAATTCTTGGTCGAGCACAATGTTGCTGTTTGGTTAAAGAAGGATGATAACCCAGATGAAGTTATACATGAGCTTTTTGACTCACCTGATAAGTTGGATAACATGAGAAAAAATACGACTCTCCTTGCGAAAAAAAATTCTACAAAAGATATTTGCGATATTATTATGAAAATACTTTAGTATCATATTTGCTTAACGCAAAAAATAACTATTGCATATAATGTAATAGTTATTTTTTCGCTTAAATCTCTCGTCTTCCCTCCAGCGCTTTAGAAAGTGTCACTTCGTCTGTATACTCCAAGTCACCACCAACAGGTATTCCATGTGCAATTCTTGTAACCTTTACCCCTAATGGCTTCACAAGTTTAGAAATATACATTGCTGTTGCCTCCCCCTCTACTCTGGGGTTTGTTGCAATTATTAATTCTTTAACTTCTCCCCCCATAAGTCTAGACAATAGTTCCTTAATTTTTATATCATCCGGACCTACACCATTCATAGGAGAAATGCTACCATGAAGTACATGATAAAGTCCTTTAAATTCATGAGTTCTTTCCATTGCCACTATATCTTTTACGTCCTCTACTACGCAAATTGTAGAGCTATCCCTCATTGGATTAGCACAAATTTCGCATGGGTCTGTGTCTGATATATTGTAACATTTTGAACAATATTTTAGGTTTTGCTTTGCATTTTGAATTGCATTTATAAACTCGTCTGTTTCTTCTTTGCTAGCATTTAAAATATAAAAAGCAAGCCTTGCAGCAGTCTTACTTCCTATACTTGGCAATCTTTCAAATGCTTCAATTAATTTTTCAATCGATGGTGAATAATATGACATGTGTCTCATTCCTTCTTCGTTTTTTCGTTTTGGGGACAGGTCTCACAGCGAAAAAAATTTCGTTTTGGGGACAGGTCTCTTTGACGAAATTTTTTTCGTTTTTGAGACACATCTCCCCAACTTCCCCATCTATCTACATTAGTCCTGGAATATTATATTTTCCAAGTGATGCCTGTTGCTCGCTATCTACTTTCCTTAGAGCCTCATTTATGCAGCTTAAAATCAAATCTTGTAACATTTCTACATCTTCTGGGTCCACTACCTCTTTTTGTATTTTTATTTCCTTTATCTCCTTGCCTCCAGAAACTTTTACATAAACTGCTCCTCCACCTGTTGTTGCTTCAAATTCTTTTGTAACAAGCTCCTCTTGAGATTTCTCCATATCAGCTTGCATTTTTTTTGCTTCTTTCATTAATTGGTTGATGTTCATTCCACCAAAACCTCCCATTCCTGGGAATCCTCCTCTTTTTGCCATTTTTATCATTCCTCACAATATATTTAGGTTTTATACGGCTCTACCTATAAACCAATTTCAACTTTAATATTAATAACTCTATTCAATAACATTTATGGGAATGTCTAAATCTCCCATTGCATTTTTTATTTCTGCCTCTTTGCTCTGCTCTTTTTTAGGCAAAGCATCAACGCTTTCGATTATTTTTACCTTCATTTCCTTTCCATATTGCATTGATATGGACTTAGAAAGCTCATTAATGCTCTCCGGTTTCTCTAAAATAGTTTTTCCGAAAGCATTTATTCCGTCCGGAAAACTAATTCCAACTGTCATGTCATTAAGCTCTATTGCCTTTGCTTTAATCAAGTTTGAGTATAGCATAATTTTGCCGTTTTGCCTTAGCTCGTCTAATGTATTCCTCCAGCCCTTTGCCTCTCCAAAACCGGAAATAGCACTTGCCAAACTTGCCTTCTGGCTATTTTGCGCCTGCTGAGCTCCCGCCATTCCTTCTTCTGGTCTAACTTGTTTTTGCACCGGAGCGCCAACACTTTTTGCATTGTCTACAACTTTACCTTGCCTGGAGCTAGACTTGTTCACATTTTGCACAGGTGGCTCTATTATATCTTTGCTACACAATTTTATAATTTCAACTTGGAACAAAATGCTCTTTTGCGAAGACCACTTCATATCATTTTCAAGTTTTGATAAATCTGTTACTATGTACAAAAGCCTTTCCTTTGAAACAATCTCTGCCAGTTTTTTAATATCTTCAAGTTCGTCTTGGCTATATATTTCAAGCTTTCCTGTGGCCTTGTACACCAATATATCTTTTACATATTTTATAATTTCCCAGAGTAGATTGTTTAGGTCTTTACCTTCATTTAAAACATCATCTACCGCCTTAATCGCTTCCTCCACATTATATTCCAAAAACGCCTTTACAATAGCATGAATAAATGTTAGTTTTGGAATTCCAACCAGGTCTTTTATCTTTTCTTCGTTAATATCACTTTCGCCATCTTGCAAACATCTTTCCAAAATACTAAGCGCGTCTCTCATTGCCCCCTCAGAAAGAACTGCAATTAAGTTCAAAGCTTCTTTTGTTATATTAATATTGCTTTCTTTTGCCACAAATTCAAGTCTTTTTACTACATTTTCATTAGATATTTTCTTGAAGTCAAATCTCTGACATCTCGAAAGTATCGTCGCAGGTAGCTTTTGTGGCTCTGTTGTAGCCAAAATAAATTTTACATGCTCTGGTGGTTCCTCAAGGGTTTTTAGCAAAGCATTAAAAGCCCCTGTTGATAGCATATGCACCTCGTCTATGATGTACACTCTGTATTTTGCAAGTGTTGGCAGAAAATTCACTTCCTCGCGAATTGAACGAATATCATCCACGCTATTATTTGACGCAGCATCCATTTCCACGATGTCTGTAAGCGAACCTGCTAGAGCCGCCTTGCAAATCTCGCACTCATTGCATGGCTCCCCATCTTGTGGATTTAAGCAGTTCACTGCTCTTGCCAAAACCTTTGCAGCCGAGGTTTTTCCTGTACCTCTACCTCCATTAAAAAGATACGCATGTCCAACTCTGCCTGCAATTATCTGATTTCTAAGTGTTCTTGTAATATGTTCTTGTCCAACTATTTCTTCGAATTTTAAAGGTCTAAACTTCCTATATAACGCAGTATACGACAATCTATATCACCCCACATCTTTAAAAAATGGTGTGAGCAATTTAATTACTCTATGGAAGTTCCCACACAAAAGCTACTGCTTATTGCTGCTTCCTTCCGGACCTGACAAGGTTCACAGGCTCTTGTTGGTCCCCTCCATACAATAATTAAATTTCTCATACCATTAGTATTATATACTTTTTTTTAGCTTTTAGCAATAGGTTTTTTGAAGTTTTTTCGCGTGCTTGTTACTTTTTAATGGTCAAATGAACTTAAAGTCCGCGCAGGGAGATTCTAATTAAAATAGCTGAGCGGAGCAGGTATCTCCGTTGGGACAGAGCGAGGCTATTTTAATAGAACTCCCGTTGCAGGACATGCATAATTCGAAGGCCATTAAACTGTAACGCACGCTTATTCTCTCCTAAAAACCAAATTGCTAAAGTCAGTTTGCTCTATACTACTTGTGCCTTCTTCGATTAAATTGCCACATGGCATTGTCATGTTTACATTTGCTCTGTAGCTGCAATTTTCAACTGTTATAACTAAATCAAACGAAATATCGAAGCTTATATCTTCCTCAGTAAGCTCAATTTTGCTAAGCAAAGTTCCGTCATGCACAATCTCGTCGTCTTTGTTTGAACTATATATTCCAAGTCCTGTGTTGCAGAAACGTACAAGCATACTTCCACCATTGCTTCCTATTTCTAGAGTTTGTGGGTTACTCTCCTCTGCTCCTCTATATTCCAATTTTTCTCCTACAATGTATTCTTCGTCATAGCTAAATATTCTACCATCTACACTGTTAGGCATGTATGTCTTAATCTCTCCTTTGCTAGGAGCTCTCGTTATGTTTATATTCTCAATTTTCACAGACTTGATTGTCTTTTCCTCTCCCCAGTAGTCTTCATTTTTGTCAAAATATATGTACATATCGTTGTTTTGGTAAACATCAAAATTCCACTTTTTCTTTCCGTCTTCTTCTACTCCCTCTGCCGTGCTAACAACAATTATTTTGGAAAGATTAAAAGGCATGTTTTTATCACCCTCAACCTGATATTTTACCATAACAGCAACTACCAAAATAATAATTAATGCAAAAACAACCATTGCTATACACGATTTAATTATTTGCTTTTTCTTTTCTTTATCCACTATATACTCCTCTCTTTGGTACAAATTTATTTTTGCTGCATCCACCCTGCCTAGCTTGTACCAAATATTATAGCATTGCTTTCTGTTTTATTTATATTATAAACTACTATATTATATACCAATTATTTTTCCAGGTCAACGTTATATTCATATATACTTACCCTCGTATGTGTCAAGTAAATGTAGGCAATTTTTTTATCTTTTTTTCTAATCCTTTAAATGCTATTGCTTTCAACACTTTATTTATTTTTTTGTTCTTTTAATAAACAAATTAATAACTTAATTTTAATTCGCTTATATCTCTACATTTCAATATTTTATTTATAAAGTTATTTTCTATATGTCCCTTTTGTATTCCATCTCCTTCTTTTGTTTTTTCTGTTGCTACATATCCTACTTCTCCCATTACCGTTTTTATTGTATTTTTTCTTAATCCTTTATGCCTATATTTCTTCGTATCTCTGGCTTTCATTATCTTTCTGTCATAACTTTCTAAAATTAATTTTATTATTAAACATCCAAAATTACATACAAATTTAAATATTTTTTTCTCTAAATTATTGAATTTTATTTCTTCTTCTGTTACAATCTCTTCAAACATAGATATTTTCCTTTCTTTTGTGTTGTTGTTTGTTATTCACATTTTAAAGGATTATCTATGTTTTTTCAATATTGTTTAGATAAAAATTATGTAGGCATTTTTTATATTTTGCCTACATTAATTTTACACTAACTTAAAATTGTGGTTACGGATAATGGTTTAAATCTTATTAAGCTCTTGAAAAAATTTCAAAACTATGTAATAATATTGCTTAGTAATCTTTGGAGGGAAACTAATAGAATGCAAGAAAAATTTATGCAAGAAGCTTTAAAAGAAGCAAAAAAAGCATATAAAAAATTGGAAATTCCAGTTGGAGCAGTAATTGTAAAAGACGGAGAGATAATTGCAAGGGCGCACAATGTAAAAGAAGAAAAGCAGGACACAACAAAACATGCTGAAATTATTGCAATACAACGAGCAAGCAAAAAGCTCGGTTCATGGAGACTTAATAATTGTGAGCTTTATGTAACACTCGAGCCATGCGCAATGTGTGCAGGTGCAATTATACAGGCCAGACTAAAAAAAGTATATATTGGCACAATGGACGAAAAAACTGGAGCTTGTGGTTCTGTTCTTGATTTACTAGGAGACTATCCATTTAATCACAAAGTTGAGGTGGAAAAAGGGGTTCTGCAAGAAGATTGCGAAAGAATGTTAAAAGAGTTTTTTAGAGAACTTAGGCAGTTGAAAAAAACCAAAGATTAGATTGAACTTATATGAACCATAGTAAATTGATTATTTTTGGAGACGTATCGAAGTGGTCATAACGAGGCTGACTCGAAATCAGTTGGTCAGTGAAAGCTGGCACGTGGGTTCGAATCCCACCGTCTCCGCCAATTTTTTGACAGAGAAGCTTAAGTTTGTAGTTTTCTTTTATTCATAATGCCCTTTGCATTGAATAATTAGTATTTGTTCATTCTCTATCTTATAAACTAATCTATTAACTTCATCGATTCTTCTACTCCAAAAGCCACTAAAATTTTCTTTTAAGGCTTCCGGCTTGCCTATTCCTTCAAAACCATTTCGTTGAATATCAACTAACAACAAGTTAATTCTTTTTAAGGTTTTCTTATCTTGTGACTGCCAATAGCAGTATTCTTCCCAAGCTTTATTTGTAAAAGTTATATTACTCATTTTCCATCGCCTCTAATTCTTCTATTGATTTTACAATCACTTCACCTTTTTGTAACTGCTTTATTGATTCTTTAATAGCTTTTATATTGCTTTCAGAATAGAATGGGTCAATTGATACATCAAATGGTATTCTTTTTTCGCGTATTACTTTTTTTGCAAAAATATTAAATGCTGTAGACATTGTTATACCTAATTCATTGCATATTTCTTCTAGTTGTTTTTTTGTTTTTTCGTCTATTCTAAAATTTATTAATGTTTGAGCCATTTATAACACTTCCTTTCTTTATAAATTTTAACATAATGTATTTATATTGTCAATACATTGTACTTATACCTATTATATATTATTCCAAAATAATGATTTTTTATACATTTGCAATAAGAAAATTGGACGTTAGCGGAAGCAAAGCTTCCGACGTCCACATGTGCATTTCGCTTCGCGAATATGCACAGCCCAAAGTAAATTAACCTTGTTGTATAGCAAAAATCTGACGATTTTTCCTATACAATAAAAAAACAGAGGTCAGCTTTATAAAACCGACCCCCATATAGAATTTTCTAAACTTCTTTGCAATAGTCTAGGCATATCCAGCCTGACGGAATTCTTCCCCAATTGCCATTCACTTCTGTAACATCACATTCTACGCCCTTGACAAGCCCATTTACTCCGGCTCCGCCATTTCTTGCAACTTGGCTCTGAGCATTTGCAGTTAATTGGTCAAACCTTTTCCATGAGTAACTCGTTCCTGGACCCGTTCTAACAGTTAGTACCGAGCAATCTACTTTATATCTTCCTGTAGTGTAGTTGCTATTTGAGTTACTGCTTGAGCTAGAACTGTTACTTGAACTAGAATTTCCGCTTACCTTGCTTGTATAGTCTAAACATATCCAGCCCTGGCTAGTTTTTCCCCAGTTGCCACTTTGCGCGGTAATAGTAACCACAGTGTTTTTAGCATATCCGCCTACAACTCTGTATGAAGTACTAGCACCACTTCGTATATTTAGTCCGCTATTAGCTGTAACTTTAACTTTATAATTTACTCTATCTACGATTGGGTCAACATCATCAGTTATTGTAACATCTGTTTCTCCACTTCCGGCATTTCCACGTTCGTTCTCATAACAGTAATATCTTGTTGCATTCGCATAATTTCTAAAATTGCTAATTGTTACATATACAGTATTGCCTCTTACTGTAGCTTTGCCTCTACGACTAGAAACATCGAACTTTCCACTGTATAAATATGGGTCGTAAATCTTCAAAGTATTTCCATCTATTCCTACAAGTACAATAAAATGTCCCCCATATGTGAAAAGTCCCTCGTTGCAAGAAACAATAACATAATGATTATTTTTAAGCAAATTTATCGCTGTATCTAGGCTGTACGTTTCCTGATAGCCAATGTCAAAAACATCTGCCGTCCATTTCATAGCACTAAAATATGTGCCATTATTCGTTGAACGGTAACCATACTGGACAAAAAGGTCTCCGCATTTTATCTGGAGTTATTGTTCCTTTTATGCTCGATACTACCATGGCCGCAGCTGTTGGCCCACAACCGCTTGTAAGCATTGTTTGTGACCTATCATTTATTGCAGAATACATATGACTCGCCCATCTTTTATCTGCCTGTGAATAGTAGGTTAAACCCTGATACGCACCTAAGCTTACATTTGGCAATGACTTAGAGCCATTATATGCAACCTCTCCCTGTCTTTCAAACCCTTCTGCCTCTAACGCTGCCTCTTGTACCTCCAGTGCCTGCTCATCTTCTTCTGTTAATTTAGGAATTTCTTTTGTTGCCACACTATTTTCTACTGTGTTTGCTATTACTGCATTTGTAGCATTTTCCACTATACTATTTTCGTTTTTATTTGAGCTACTAATTGCAATTATCAGTCCCACAGCAGCTAATATTAAAACGCCTATAGTTGCTATTATTTTTTTGTGCATAGTAAGTCTCATTCCTTCCTAGAGGTTCATTCCTCTTACTTATATTATATTCGCGTTTTTTATACATGCTACTTGCGGGACAAAATGTCCGCTTAGCTTTACACTAAGCGGACATTTATAACATATAGAAAAATAGACGAATTGTTTTATTTGTTTTTTCGTAAACATTTTCGTCTAAATTCCGTCCAACATTATATGTTCGTCTTTATAAGTGGTGTTCCAGAGAGGAGTCGAACCTCCGACCTCTCCCTTAGGAGGGGAGCGCTCTATCCAACTGAGCTACTGAAACATTTTTAATTTTATTGTTTGTTCTTGAGCTGCATTCCTGTAACACTACTATTTTACATTATTTTTCTTCAATTATCAATAGTTTTGCTTAATTTTTTTCACTTGACATAAATGTTATAATAATATGTGCAAATAAAAATAAAGGAGATACTCATGCAAAAAATACTAGGATATTTACGAAAAGCTATAGAAAATTATAATATGATAGATGAGGGAGACAAAATTGCAGTGGCTCTTTCTGGCGGCAAAGATTCAATAACTCTGCTTATGGGGCTTAAGGCACTTCAAAGGTTCTTTCCAAAAAAGTTTGAATTAATTGCAGTTAGCATTAACCCTGGATTTGAATTTTTTAATTCCGAATTTTTAAAAGATACTTGCACTAAAATCGGTGTAGAGTATTTTGAGATGGAGAGTCATATTAAAGAAATTGTTTTTGATATTAGAAAAGAAAAAAGCCCATGCTCTTTATGTGCAAATTTGCGCAGGGGTATGCTAAACTCAGTCGCCATAGAGCAAGGTTGCAACAAGCTTGCTCTCGGACATAATGAGGACGATGTTTTGGAAACTTTTTTCTTAAACATGCTTTATGCTGGCAATCTTTCGACTTTTGCTCCTGTGAGTTATATGGATAGGTCAAAAATAACTTTGATTAGGCCTTTAATCTATGCACCTGAAAAAGAGATTAGAAAATTCATTAAACGCAATGGCATTGAGGTTATGCCTAAGAACTGCCCTATGGACGGTGCTTCAAAGAGAGAAGATATGAAAGAAATGCTGTACAAGCTTACTGTGAAAATTCCAAATGTTAGAGCAAATTTAATGGGTGCCATAAAAAGAGCCGAAATTAATGGCTGGAAAGAGTTTAAGTAGTCACTTATACAATACTCGCCTTATTTGGTTACAGTATTAGTTAAAAGCAAGGTATATGTATATTGGTACGAAAAATTCGAACAAATATACATATACCTTGCTTTCTGTAATATATTTTTTCTAAAGCCATTAATTTGAAAGAAATAGCTTTCATAACTATGTGTGCATTTGGAGCACCGCGACATAGGCATGGGATTTATCCTGTAACCTTATTTTTTCGCATTTTCTGCCATTTGCTTTACTTCTACCTCCAATTTTGCTAGCATTTTATCTGCCGCTTCTGCGCTATTTTCGCACACTCCCATGTAGAATTTTATTTTTGGCTCCGTTCCCGATGGACGTACGCAAACCCACGCATTTTTCTCAAGTTCAAAGTAAAGTACATTTGACTTAGGAAGTCCTGTTGCTTCTTTTTCGCCATTTTCGTGAATTATTTCTTGCTTTTGATAATCTCCAAATGAAATAACCTTAAGTCCTGCGATTTCTTTTTCTGGCTTATTTCTCATGTTTTCCATCATTATTTTTATTTCTTCTGCACCTTCAACACCTTTTAGTGTAATAGACATTTGTTTCTCTTTATAATAACCATACTTTTTGTACATTTCTTGCATTTGGTCCCATAATGTCATTCCTTGCATTTTGTAATATGCAGCCGCTTCGCACAATGTCATGACTGCCACAATTCCGTCCTTATCTCTAGCATGTGTTCCAATTATGCAGCCATAGCTTTCCTCATATGAAAACATGCATTCATATGTCTCGTCTTCCTCAAATCTTCTAATAATTTTTGCAATATTTTTAAACCCTGTAAGTGTTGAAAAAAGCTTTACACCATATTCCTTTGCTATTGCATCTGTCATATTTGAAGAAACTATTGTCTTAATAATTGCCCCATTATCATGCAAAGTACCACTTGCTTTTTTCTGAGATAATATATATTCCGCAATTAGATTTCCCGTCATATTTCCATTAAATTGTATATACTCTCCTGTTTGTATATCTTTAACATACATTCCTAATCTATCTGCATCTGGGTCATTTGCCAAAACTATATCTGCATCAACTTCTTTTGCAAGCTTCATTGCAAGCTCAAATGCTTTTGGGTCTTCTGGGTTTGGATAGCTTACTGTAGGAAATTTTCCGTCCGGTTTTTCCTGTTCTTTCACAACATATACATTCTCAAAACCTATCTCCTTCAAAATTCTTTCAACAAGCATCCCTCCAGTTCCATGCAAAGGAGTATATACCACCTTAATTTCCTTTTGCATCTCTTTTATTGCTTTTTCATTTACAATCAATTTTTTTAGTTCAGCCACATACTTATCGTCTATCTCTTTTCCTATTGTATTATATAGCCCTTGACTTACCGCTTTTGCCTTATCCATTGTCTTTATTGTAGCAAAGTCTTTTATATTATTTACTTCATTTATAATTTCCTTGTCTATAGGCTCAACAATCTGCGCTCCATCGTCCCAATAAACCTTGTATCCATTATATTCTGGTGGATTGTGGCTAGCAGTAATTACAATTCCTGAAATGCAGCCAAGCTCCCTTACTGCAAATGAAAGCTCTGGTGTTGGTCTTACATCTTCAAACCTATAAGTTTTTATTCCATTTGCATTTAGACACAAGGCAGTCTCCTCGCTAAACTCTTTTGACATTATCCTAGAATCATAAGCGATTGCGACACCTTTCTCCTGTCCACCATTCTTTATGATATAGTTAGCTAGTCCTTGAGTAGCTTTCGTAACTGTGTATTTATTCATTCTGTTAGTGCCAATTCCAATCACTCCTCTTAGTCCAGCCGTACCAAACTCTAGGTCTTTATAAAACCTATCTTCTATTTCTGCCTCATTTTCCCTTATTGACAAAAGCTCTTTTTTGCTCTCCGCGTCAATTACAGGATTGCTTAACCATTCCTCATATTTTTCCATGTACATTTTCATTTCTGACCCCTTTCTACTTGCTTTAAAATGATACAGCAAGTATACCACATTTACACAAAAAAAACTATAATTTGTGAAAAATTATAGTTTTTTTGAAATTAAATTTCCAATTCCTTAATAAACTTAACAAGCTCATCTCTTAGCTCTGGTCTTCTTAAAGTCTCATCAATCGATGCTTTCACAAAACCTAGCTTATCACCTGAGTCAAACCTTTTTGCTTCATAATCATATGCATATACTCCTTCTTTTGTATTTACCATGCTGTTATATGCATCTGTTACTTGAATTTCTCCGCCTTTACCTGGTTTCGTTTTAGCCAAGAAGTCAAACAAATCTGGCATAAGAACATGTCTATCTGATATTGCCAAATTCGACTTAGTCTCCTCAACCTTTGGCTTTTCCTGCATTTTTTCTACTTTATACAATCTATCCGTAATAGCCTCTCCTGACACATTACCATATTTAGGTACATCTTTCCATTCAACTTTTTCTACGCCTATTACGCTTCCGCCTAATTTTTCATGTTGCTCGATAATCTCTTTCAAGCATGGCTTTTCTCCCTGCATTATAACATCACCATACATTATTGCAAAAGGCTCATTTCCTACGAAATCTTTAGCCATATAAATCGCATGGCCAAGCCCCTTTGCTCCACCTTCTTCTTCAATAAAATGAATTTTTGCTTTTCCAGAAAGATTAGTAATTTGTGGAATAAAGCTCTCTTTTCCTCTTTCAATTAAGAAGTCTTGCAATTCTTTATCCTCTGAAAAATAATCTTCAACTACTTCTTTCTTTCTTCCTACTACTAATAGTATTTCCTCTATTCCAGATGCTACTGCTTCATCTACTAGATATTGAATTATTGGTTTATCTACTATTGTAAGCATGCATTTAGGTAAGCTTTTACAAGCTGGTAAAAATCTAGTTGCAAACCCGGCAACTGGTATAACTGCTTTTCTTACACCCATTTTTAACACATTCCTTTCTTTCGGTGAGAAACGATTGAAAATCTTTACATTAAATAATAATTATCTTTCAACATTCTCCCTAATATAAAATTAAAGTCTTAAACAAGCTTATTTTATATTATTCTATGCAAAAAATCAAGTGTTAAGAACAACATTTACATTACCTGTCTCTTATACCCCTCAAAAACGTCGCAAATCTCCTTCTCACCAGACGTATTTAATATCTTATCATGACTGTCTAATATTTCCTGCATATTTACATTAAACTCGCCCACTTCAAAGCAATCTATTATTTTTACGTTTATTTTATTATACTTTTCCTTATTATCCTTCAAAAACTTCTCTATATTTGAATTAGTCATATCTATATAGTTTTTGCTTCCATTTATAAATATAACGTTTAGCTCGTCCTGCTTCTTTAGCTCTTTTAGCTTATTTTGTATTTCGGAATATTTAATTCCGTTTGCTTGCTTCCAATTTATATTTAATATTTTTTCTTCATTTCTTAAATTTAATTTTTGTAATAATACTCTTATGTTTTCTTCTATGTCATTTTCTAATATTGTTATAATATTGGCTTCTTTATTTATTTGTTCATTAATATATGGAAGTAACATTGTAACTAAGTGCCAATCACTTACATAAAAACTACACAACTTTTCAATGTTATTATTCATAATTAACCCCCAACCGGACACTTAATGTCCTAACAAATAATTTTTTAAATATTAAGAATTACAAAAATAATAATTCTGTTCAGCACCAAAGCCTTTATTAATTCTGATATGGAAAATTTTACCATTTGTATTTCCGTAAGTCAAGATAAATCGTTCCCTTTATTTCGACATTGAAATTTTTTAAAAAAATTTTGGAAAATAAGTATAAAATTTTTAATTTAGCTAATAATTCTAGTACAAGCATAATTTTTCTATTGGAGGTTGTTTATGAAAAAAATATTAAATTTTATTAATTTTGGTTTTATAAAGCGATTTTTTGTCGTACTAATTGTATTTGCATTTTTTGTTTTTGTTTCAGCTATTTCCTATGTTAATGCAGTATCTGAAGATATTTCGGACAGCGTTTTCAGACTTCATGTAATTGCAAACAGTGATAGCAAAGAAGACCAAGACTTAAAATATAAAGTTAGAGATGCGGTTTTAGAATATATGAATAATATCTCTGCCGACTGTTCTTCTAAAGAAGAAGTAATTAGACTGGCATACGAACACCAGGACGACTTTATTTCCGTAGCAGAAAAAGTAATTAGAGAAAACGGTTTTGATTATAACGTAAAAATTGAAATTGGAAATTTTGAATTTCCTACAAAATATTATGGAGATATTTCACTTCCAGCAGGTTTCTATGATGCTTTAAAAATAGAAATTGGAGAAGCAAAGGGGCAAAATTGGTGGTGTGTAATGTTCCCTCCTCTATGTTTCGTAGACGTAACCTCTGGTGTGGTTCCTGACGAGTCAAAGCAAATTATGCAAGACAACTTGTCTGACGAGGAATATAGTTTAATTAGCGATAATGAGAGCTCAGACATAAAATTCAAGTTCAGCTTAATTGAATTTTTCAAAAACATAAACTTTGCAAGTTTATAGTCATTATTTTATGACCGTACGTATTTGCAATATACACAAGAACAAAGCAAGTAGAATACATTTCTGTATAGCATTCTACTTGCTTTTGAATTAACCTTTTATTTTATATGTTTTTTATCAAGTTTCAAAATATCAATCATTACCTTTTTTTGTTTATAATTCATAATATATTGCATAATTCTTCCCAACAAGCCTCACATATCTTTATTGGTTCAAAATTATTTTCTTCTATTTGTTCTTTTATCCTATACGCTTCTTCATAGGCTAATTTGTAATCATTTTCATTTATTATTTTCGTTGTAAGCGCCTCCAAAAGTTCATCCTCATCTAACAAAAAAATTTTTCCGTTGTATAATTGAACTACATCTAAGAACAAATCATAAAAATATGATCTTCCATTTGAATAAATTCTATTCTCTTTTGTGATATCTATATAGTATTGAAGTAATTTCCTATTATCGTCATACATTGCTGTAAGCCAATAATTTTTACCTTTTAGCCCAAGCTGTAACCAATAAAAGCCCTCATCAGCTATTTTGATTGTCTCTCCGTCATATTCCTTATATAATGGTTCTTTGACTTTTTTTAGTTTTATTAGGCTTATTTCTCCTTCATATTCTCCTAGTTTTAGTTGTTTATATATAGCTTTTCTTTCTTCTACTCTGTTCCAGCCTTTTTTTGATATATATTTCTTTTTTAATTCCATACTTCCACACCATTTACATTTTAGCATATATTTTCTACTTTTTCAATTGTCTACATAAAAGTGCTACACTAAAATTCTATTCCCCTGCTACATATCACAAAACGAAATTTAACATAAGTATTGTATTTTTCTCAAAAATATGTTATAAAATATAGATAGAGTTTAATTAGCCTAAACTCTATTTTTTTGAAATGGAATAATTTAAACCAAATAGATAGATTCTGAAGATATAATTGGGGGGTTAGAATTGGAAAAATTAGTTATAACCGGTGGCACAAAATTACAAGGCGAAGTTACAATAAGTGGAGCAAAGAATGCAGCTGTAGCTATACTTCCTGCCACACTATTGTTAGACGGAATTTACACTATAAACAATTTGCCTAACATTAGCGATGTTAAAATTACATGCGATATTTTGCAAGATTTGGGTGCAAAAATAACATGGAATAATAAGCATGAAATTACAATAGATACTAGAGCTGTTAATGGGAAAGCAGCTCCTATTGATAAAACAAGCAAGTTTAGGGCTTCATATTATTTAATTGGTGCAATGCTTGGAAGACGTGGCCAAATAGAGGTTGGGCTTCCTGGAGGATGTAATTTAGGTGCAAGACCTATAGACCAACATATTAAAGGCTTTGAGCTTCTTGGTGCTGAAGTAGATGTGGGACAAGGTAAAATTTCTGCCAAAGCAGATAAATTAATTGGAAACTCTATATATTTTGATGTTGTTTCTGTCGGTGCAACAATAAATGTAATGCTTGCTAGCGTTTTGGCTGAAGGAACAACTACTATTGATAATGCTGCTAAGGAACCTCACATTGTTGACGTTGCAAACTTTTTGAACACTATGGGTGCTGATATTCGTGGTGCAGGTACTGATGTTATAAAAATTAACGGCGTTAAAGAATTAAAGCATGAAGGCTCTTATTCTGTTGTGCCAGACCAAATTGAAGCTGGTACTTTTATGCTTGCTGCTATTGCAACTAAAGGAGATATTTTAATTAAAAATTGTATTTCTGAGCATTTGGACTGTATTACTGCAAAAATTCTTGAGATTGGCGGTAATGTTGAAGACTTAGGAGATACCATAAGAGTTTGGACAGATAAAAGACCGCTTAGAGCTAATATTAAAACACTTCCTTATCCCGGCTTTCCTACTGACATGCAGCCTCAAATGGGCGTTGTTTTGTCTATCGCAGATGGTACAAGCATTATAAATGAGAGTATATGGGAATCTAGATTTCAGTATACAAACGAGCTTAATAATATGGGAGCTCACATTACAGCGCAAGGCAAAACCGCTGTAATTGAAGGTGTTGAAGAATTATCTGGCGCTCCTGTTTATGCCAGTGATTTAAGAGCAGGTGCAGCACTTATAATAGCAGGAATTATTGCTAATGGCACAACTGAATTATACAACATTGACCACATAGACAGAGGCTATGAGCAGATTGAGGAAAAATTCAGAAAATTAGGTGCTAAAATTGAAAGAGTTATCGAATAAATGTATTTAGCTTAAACAACAAAAAGTGCGTTCTGTTCTGTGCCAACTTGAATTTATGCTAAAATAGAAACACCCAGAAGCAACAGGCAATACGCTTTTTGTACTCTATAATTTAATTACAAATGAAACGTTTAGCTTTAGGGCTAAACTGCAAAGAAACGAGGTACATATGTTTAATTTTTGTAGTTTATATAGTGGAAGTTCTGGCAATTGCTTGCTCGTTGAAACTTCCAATACAAAAATATTAATAGATGCTGGCGAGAGCAGCAAAAAAATATCAAATGCTCTTTTAAACATGGATATTGAACCCGAAAATATTGACGCAATACTAATTACACATGAGCATTTAGACCATGTAAGAGGGCTAGGCACATTTTCTAAAAAATATGATGTCCCTGTGTATGCCAATTCAAAAACTTGGGATGCCATGGAAGAACAGAGTGCAAAAATAAATTCGCAAAATATAAAGAAATTTACTATAGAAGAAAATTTCGAAATCGGTGAGTTAAAAATTCACCCTTTTAAAATTCCTCATGATGCTGCAAACCCTTGTGGCTTCAACATTTTTTATGACAACAAAAAATTAAGTGTCGCAACAGACATAGGCCACATGACTTCAAGTGTGGCACACAAGCTAGAGGATAGCAACTTTGTATTATTAGAAGCAAATTACGACCCTGAAATTTTGAAATTTTCATCATATCCTTATTTATTAAAACAACGAATTGCAGGGCCAAATGGACATCTACCTAATTCCGAAGCTGGAAAAACAATTTCATTTTTAATGAATAGCGGCTTAAAAGAAGTTATGCTTGGGCATTTGAGCAAAGAAAATAACTTTCCAGAGCTCGCCTACAGAACTGTTGTTGAGGAATTAATGGAAAGAAAAATGGACTCCAGCAAAATACGAATTAGCGTTGCAAACAGACTTAACCCCAGCCCAGTCGTAAAGGTCAGCTAGGCACAATTATCTTTCAAACCAGTGGAGGAGAAAATGGTACACATAAACATAATCACACTCGGCAAGCTAAAAGAAACCTACCTAAAAGAGGCTGTTTCTGAATATTCTAAACGCCTTTCTAAATACTGCAAATTAAATATTATTGAGCTTGCGGACGAACCCATACCTGATAAAATTAATAGCAAAATTATTGAAAATATTAAGAAGATTGAGGGTGCAAAGATTATACCTTACATGAAAAATGGGTATAATATTTCTCTTGCACTCGAAGGCAAACAATATTCCTCTGAAGAATTTTCTGAAGAATTAGAAAATATTTTCTTAAACCAAAATAGTACTATAAATTTTATAATTGGTGGCTCTCTTGGTTTAGCTAACGAGGTTTTGTCAAACTCTAGTAAATTAATATGCTTTTCAAAAATGACATTTCCTCATCAATTAATTCGTGTTTTTTTACTAGAGCAAATTTATAGAGCTTTTAAAATTCAAAACAACGAGTCATATCATAAATAGTTATTATTATGTGCTTTGTTATTTAAATAGCAAAGCCATTTTTATTGTATATACTTTTTTAAATATTATAACATGTAGAGGAAATATTTAATTATATTGGATTTTTAACAGGTTAAACTTATCTGATAATAATTTGACATTAGATTTAAGGAGTATGGTCTAAAAATTTTTATAAATTATTATTAATCCCTTTTTATTTAATTATTTACTTTTTTAATTTTTTCAATTCGGGGGCGAAATAATTAAAAAGCATTTCCTCTACAAGATTAAAATCTTTTTTTGTTTTTCTGCATAATAAAAAATAATTGTTTTTTATAAAAATTTATATAGCAAAAAACTCTACTACAACGTACATTTTATTTTCTTAATTATTTTTCGTGAAATTATTTTTATGAAAATTTTTCGTGTAATGAAAAATAACAGAAAAAAAATTAATATTTTTAAAAACATTTGAATTTAACTTCCTTCATGAATTTAATTCTTGTAACAAAAGTTTACAATAAATTACAGACTAAAACTTTTCCATAATTTGAAATCTTTTATGTAAATAAAATACCACGTTTTTTATTGTTTGTCAATAGTTTTTCTGTTTTTTTCAGAATTTATGATTTTATTACATTGATTTTTATTTCCAGATGTGTCCCAAAAACGAAATTTTTTTCGCTGTGAGACCTGTCCCCAAAACGAAATTATGCCAAAATTTGGCAAATGACTGTGGAGGCAGCCATGCCGGCTATGTCTGCGGCGAGTGCTGCAAGCAGAATTCCTCTTGTTTTCTTTATTCCCACACAACTTGTGTATATTGCTATTGTATAAAATGTTGTTTCTGTTGAGCCCATTATTGTTGAGCTTATTATTCCTGTTAGTGTGTCTACTCCATAATTTTGCATAATGTCTACTGCCACTGCCATTGAGGCACTTCCTGATATTGGTCTAAGTAGTGCTAATGGCATTATTTCGCTTGGGAATTTTAGAAATTCTACAACTGGCGATAAAAGCCCTACGATAAAGTCTATTAAGCCTGAGCTCCTTAGCGCACCTACTGCCAAAAATATTCCTACAAGTGTTGGAAATAGCTTAAACACTATTTCTATTCCTTCTTTTGCTCCATCTAAGAATGTGTCAAAAACGTTGTTTTTTTCTTTTAGTCCATATAGAATTATTAGTGTTATCATAACTGGAATTGCTGCGCTGGATATGTAATTTATAACATTTGCCATTTATTTCACCCTTTTTATTAAAATTTTTGTAAAACAAATTCCCACAACAGCAGCAATGATTGTTGCTATCCAAACTGGCAAAATTATTGATGTAGGGTTTTCAGAGCCCAGCGACATTCTTATTGCTATAACATTTGCCGGAATTAGTTGTATCGAGGCTGTGTTAATTACTATAAACATTAGCATTGAGTCTGTTAGCGTGTCTTTTTTCTTGTTATCTTTTTGCATCGTTTTCATTGCTTTTAACCCCAACGGCGTGGCTGCGTTTCCTAGTCCCATAATGTTTGCGACCATGTTCATTGATATTTCTTGTTTTGCTTTCTCGTTTTTCTTTAGGTCAGGAAATAAATAATTTATTAATGGTCTTAGCAATTTTGTAATTTTTCCCATAAGTGATGTCCTTTTTGCTATTTCCATAATTCCATTCCACAAGCAAATTGTTCCTAAGAATGTAATAGATAGCTCCACTGCATCAGCAACAGAAGTAAATATTCCATTATTTACTTCGTTTATTCTTCCAGAAAAAATTGCATATATAAATGATAAAATTATAAAAGCTGGCCATAATATATTTAGCACAATTAACCCTCACTTTTATTAAATTTGTTAGAAAATGTTTGTCACTTTTTATTAATATTTATTCAAAAAAATTTTTAAATATTCATTTTGTCTCTAAACGCTTTGGTTTAAGTATACTTAAGAATTTTATATCGATTTGTCGAACGATTTTCTAACTTTATTTACAGTTTTTATTGCGTTTTGCGCGCACATATGATATTATAAATATAGATTTTTTGTCGAATTTTGTTTTTAAGGAGGAGATTATGAAATCAACTGGAATTGTAAGGAGAGTTGACGAATTAGGTAGAGTTGTTATTCCGATGGAGTTAAGAAATAAATTGGGAATTGCTGTAAAAGATCCAATAGAAATATTTGTTGACGGTTCTAATATTGTACTAAAAAAATATGAACAAAATTGTATTTTTTGCGGAAGTACAAAAGATTTATTGGAGTATAAAGGTAGACTAATTTGCGATAAGTGCGCTGGTCAAATTACAGAGAAATTAAATGAAACTAATTTAGAGTAATAAATTGAAGCCATTTTTTACTAAGATTTTGCTTCAATTTTCTTATGCGTTCTTGTACTTGAAGTACAGTTTATTTAACTTGCCTTATTGTTTAACAGACTTTTCTAAAACTATTGCTTGACTAAAAACTTTTAAGGTGCCTCCTTAAAAGTTTTAGTTACTAGCTGGTCTATATTTTAACTTTGCAGTTATCTTTTTAATTTACAAACAATTTGTAAATCTCGTTTTTTGCAACATTTTTGTTTTTCGCAATTTGTTTTATTATGTCCTTTTTCTCCATGCCCTGGCTTTCGTAAATTTTATATTGCTCCTCTATTGTTTTATTTTTTATATCGTCTCCTTCTATTGCATTATTATTTAAGTCTAACAAAACAATATACTCGCCCTTTATTGCCTCTTTTTCTTTCATTTTCTCTAATATACTGTTAATACTGCCTCTTATAAATTCTTCATGTATTTTGGTAAGTTCGCGCGCTAACACACAATCTATATCTCCTAAACTTGCTTGTATGTCTTCTAAAGTTTTTATTAGTTTATGTGGCGCCTCATATAAAATTACAGTTTTATCTTCTTTTTTTATTCTTTCCAACACACTTCTTCTATTATTTTTGTTTAGTGGTAAAAAACCATAAAATGCAAATTCTTTTGTATTTAAACCCGATGGAATTAGCGCATTTATTAGCGCACACGCACCAGGAATTGGTATTATTTCTATATTATTTTCTATTGCTTCTCTTACTATTTCCTCTCCAGGGTCTGAAATGCCAGGCGTTCCAGCATCTGTAACAAGTGCTATATTTTGTCCTTCCAGCAATTTATTAATAAGCACCTCTTTTTTTACCTCCTCATTATGCCTGTGATAACTTATTAATGGCTTGCTAATTTCATAATGGTTCAATAATTTTAAAGTATGTCTAGTATCCTCTGCTGCTATAATATCCGCTTCTTTTAGCACATTTATTGCACGAAATGTTATATCTTCTAAGTTTCCTATTGGCGTTGCAACTAAATATAATTTTCCTGTGTCTCTTTTTTCCATCTTAACCTCCGTCCGTAAATCTCATAAATCTCGTCTGTGTACTCTCCATCTTCTCTATAAATTATTAAAGGTTTCTCTACTTTTAAAAATGCCCCGGCATTTTTTACTCCCTTAATTAAAATTAAAACTGGCTCTTTGTCCACTGTAGAATATACAAATCTAAGTCTTTTTGGCTCTAACTTATACTTTCTCATTAATTCAATAATATCAACCAGCCTGTCCGGCCTATGAACCATATATAATGCGCCCTTATCTTTCAATAAATATTTCGAAACTTTTATAAAGTCCTCTAAGTTTGCTGTAACCTCATGCCTTGAAATATACTTATATTCACTTTCGTTTACTTTTCCTGTCTGCATTTTTTTGTATGGTGGATTTGTAACAACAAAATCGAAAGTGTCTCTTTGTAGTTGTACTTCTGGTTTACTTTCCTTCTTATCTTGTCCGTCAAAAAATTTATTTTTGATTATACTAGATACATCCTCGTTTTTTTCAAAAATGTCCTTAATATTACAATTCACTATATCTATCTTGTCCTGCAAATTATTAAGCTCAACACTTCTTTCTGCCATTTCTGCTACATCTTTTTGAATTTCCACTCCTGTTATTTTTGATAGCTTAGTTTTGCCCGCTAGCAAAATACTAATTATTCCTGTTCCAGTGCCCAAATCTACTCCAACAGAGCCGTTCTTTACCTCTTTTGCAAAATCTGAAAGAAGCACACTATCAATTCCAAAACAAAACCCTTTTTTGTTTTGAATTATTTTTAAATTATTAAATTCTAGGTCATCAATTCTTTCATTTTCATTAAGTTTCATACACTCACCAATAATATTATATCTTGTTTCGCAGCCCAAATCAAGCTTACGCAGCAAGAAAAGTTCCTCCTTGCAAAGTAGGGACACGTCTTTTCTTGCAAAAAATTGCAAAAAAGGGACAGGTCTTAATGCTTCCATTGTTAGGAATTCAACAAAACATTTACTCTCAGATAGAAAGTGGCAAGAATACATTAACACATCTATTTCACGTTGCATATTATGCAGTATAGTATAATATTTTAAAGGGGTTGGTTTAATGGATAATCGAGAACACATAGAACATAAAAAGAAGAAATTTGATTTTAAATGCAAAAAGGATAATGCAATCAACTCCTTATTCGAAGTTGAGCATTTCCTTTGCAATATAAAAAAGGCATGCAACACCATGTGCTTGTATAAAATTTTAAAATAACTTACTCTGTCTTTTCTTGCGTGTTTTCATCTTTTATTACAACAAATGGGTCGTCAAATTTTATTTTGCCATCTTTAAATGCTTGATTTTCTTCACCTTCAATTAGAATTTTAACTGAATTTACCTCTGTTAAATTAGTCATAGTATTTACAATAGAGTAAATTGTTGCGCTTTCTTGTACTTCGCCTCCCTCATGGTTTTCAATGAATTCTTTTGATAGGTCCAGATAAAGCGTATCTCCTTTTACTTCCGCTTTGTTTACTCTTGTGTCATCAGGTATTGTTTTGGTTAGGCTGGTATTTTGTGGTCCTTCTATTAAAAGCTCCATTAGTTTTCTGTATGGTTCGTTTATTAAATCTTTTACATCTATTAGCCTTCCTTCAGGTGCTAAGCTGCCGAGTTTCTGCATTATAAAAATACAGCGACACAATGGTTTGTCTCATTTGTTCTTCAGAAATTTCCTCCTCCGGTATAATTTCATTTTCGCCATTTTGATTGCTTTTATTGTAGAACAGAAAATACCATACTCCTATTCCTATCAAAACTAAAATAACCACAATAGCTATTAATATTTTTTTGTTCATACACACTCTCCTCCCTTTTTCGTTATTCCATAAATATTATAGACAAGTTATTTTTAGAACTGTTTTCATAAATTCTTTTTATAATTTTGTTTAGTGTACTTGTTTGCTTTACATAAAGTCGTATATTTTTTAACTGTTGACATATAATATAAAATAAGCTATAATAAGTATAGCTTAAGCAAGTAATAATTTTTTCATTGTAAAAAAGACTAGGTACTGCATATACCTAGTCTTTTAATTAGTCCTTCATCTGTTTTACAATTAAGTAAATTAAATAAAGTTCTAATATTCGTAATAATTCTTCCATTGTACTTTTCACCTCCTCAACAATGGAAAGAGGTGCATTAATATATTAACATAATATCATGCGTACTGTCAATGTATACTTAGAGGTTGTGCCGTACGACAAATTTTGACATTTTTAGAAACATTTTATAATTCCTCTCTTGCCCGCTTTTTTCTAGGCAAAATCCACATTTTACACATATTTTCCATTTGACAAATGACCTATTTCCGTATATACTAGAGCATGTATTAATAGATTTATGCATACAATTTAAGTATATAATTTTTCGAAAGGATGAACATAGATGAACAATTTGTTACATGTAGGATTAGACGTAGGTTCTACAACAGTAAAAATAGTTGTAATGGACGACAAATTAAATACAATATATAGTGATTATCAAAGACATTATTCAGATACTAAAAATACAGTATGTAATGTGCTAGAGGGGTTGGCAGAAAAATATCCTGATAGCGAATTTACAATTGCGTTAACAGGTTCTGGTGCTATGTCTGCTTCTAAATTTTTGGACTTACCTTTTATTCAAGAGGTTGTATCTTGTAAAAGAGCAGTAGAAAAATACATACCAAAAACAGATGTAGTTATAGAGCTTGGTGGTGAAGATGCTAAAATAATATATTTTGATAAATCTATTGAGCAACGTATGAATGGTTCTTGTGCAGGTGGTACAGGTGCATTCATAGACCAAATGGCATCACTTTTAAATACTGACCCAGCAGGGTTAAACGAGCTTGCAAAAAATTATCAAACTATCTACCCTATTGCATCTCGTTGTGGTGTTTTTGCTAAAACAGATATACAACCTTTATTAAACGAAGGTGCTGCAAAAGAAGATATTGCAGTGTCTATTTTCCAAGCCGTTGTAAATCAAACAATATCTGGCCTTGCTTGTGGTAGACCAATTAGAGGAAATGTTGCATTTTTAGGAGGACCTCTTAACTATTTATCAGAATTAAGAAAGAGATTTGTAGAAACTTTACACTTAACACCTGAGCAAGTAATTGTTCCAGAAGAAGCTCATTTACTTGTTGCAAAAGGTGCTGCTTTAGACTCTATAGAAGAAGCAAAGCCAATAACAGTTGAAAAATTAAAAAGCAAAATTGGAGTGTTACGAGTATCTCATGATGATACCTCTAACCCTCTTGCACCTTTATTTACAACTGATGCAGATTATGAAGAATTTAAAGCAAGACATGATAAAGATAAAGTTGAAAGAGCAGATTTAAAGACTTTTGAAGGAGATTGTTTTGTTGGTATTGACGCAGGTTCTACAACAACAAAATTGACTTTAATAGATAATGAAGGAAGACTTCTATATTCTTTATATGGAAGTAATGAAGGAAACCCTTTGCAAAGCGTTATTAAAATGTTAAAGCAGCTATATGCAGAGCTCCCAGAAAAGGCCGTAATTAGATATAGCGGTGTTACAGGATATGGTGAAAAACTAATTCAAACAGCATTAAATGTAGATTTAAATGAAATAGAAACTATTGCACATTATACAGCTGCTAAAAAGTTTATGCCAAATGTTACAAGCATTGTAGATATTGGTGGCCAAGATATGAAATACATAAAAATGAAAAATGGTGCAATAGATAACATTATGCTTAATGAAGCTTGTTCTTCTGGTTGTGGCTCTTTTATTGAAACTTTTGCAAAAAGCTTAAATTTGTCAATAGAAGAATTTGTAAAAGAGGCATTAGAAGCAAGAAGACCAGTTGACTTGGGTTCAAGATGTACTGTATTTATGAACTCAAAAATTAAACAAGCTCAAAAAGAGGGTTATTCTGTAGGCGACATTTCTGCTGGACTTTCATATTCGGTAATTAAGAACGCAATTCAAAAAGTTATGAAAGTAAGAGATGTTAAAAAACTTGGTGCACACATAGTAGTACAAGGTGGTACTTTCTATAATGATGCTGTTTTAAGAGCTTTTGAGTTGATAGTAGGAAGAAATGTAGTAAGACCAGATATTGCAGGACTTATGGGCGCTTATGGTGTTGCATTACTTGCAAAAGAGCAATATGAAGCAAACCTAGATATGGAATATAGAAGTCATTTAACAAAATTAGAAGACTTAGATAAATTAAAAATAGAAATATCTCATGTACGCTGTAATGGTTGTGAAAACCACTGCTTACTTACAATAAATAAATTTAGCAATGGTGCAAGACATATTTCTGGTAACCGTTGTGAAAAAGGTGCTGGAATTGTTGGAGAAAAAACTGAGCGTCCTAATTTAGTCAAATATAAATTTGAAAGAATATTTAACTATACTCCATTAGAGGAAAAAGATGCACCAAGAGGTGTTATAGGCATTCCAAGAGTATTAAATATGTATGAAGATTATCCTTTCTGGTTTACTTTCTTAACCAATTTAGGGTTTAGAGTAATACTTTCTGAAAAGAGTAATAGGAAAACATACGAAAAAGGTATGGAATCAATGCCTTCAGAGTCAGTATGTTATCCAGCAAAATTATCACATGGACATATTATAGGGCTTATTAATAAAGGAATTAAAACAATCTTTTATCCTTGTATGCCATATTCAAGGAAAGAATATGAAAAAGCAGATAACCACTATAACTGCCCTATTGTAATTTCATATTCAGAAGTATTAAAAAATAACGTGGAAGAAATAAAGGAAAAGAATATAAAATTCTTAAACCCATTCTTACCATTTGACGCTAAAAATTTAGCAAAAACAATATTAGAATTACCAGAATTCAAAGAATATAACTTTACGAAAAAGGAATTAATCGAAGCAGCCGAAAAGGCTGAAGCTGAATATCAAAAATGTAAAGCAGATATTCAGAAAAAAGGTCAAGAGACTGTAGAATATATAGAAAAAAATAACTTGAAAG
Organism: uncultured Clostridia bacterium; assembly: GCA_944390995.1. Next base: position 18,979 of record CALXSA010000001.1, on the reverse strand, counting down.
GAATTGTGCTAGCCGGTCGTCCATATCACGTAGACCCAGAAGTAAACCATGGTATAGACACACTAATTACAAGTTTAGGGTTATGCGTACTTACTGAAGATAGTATTTCAAACCAAACTGAGGTAAAAAGACCAATTAGAGTTGTTGACCAATGGGTATTCCATGCAAGACTTTATGCAGCAGCAGACTATGTTGGAAAACATGATAACTTAGAATTAGTACAATTAAATTCATTTGGTTGTGGTGTAGACGCAGTTACAACAGACCAAGTAGAAGAAATATTAACAAGTTATGGAAAAATGTACACACTAATAAAAATAGACGAAATAAATAACTTAGGAGCTGTTAGAATACGTATTCGTTCATTGCTTGCTAGTATGAATAAACGTTTAGCTAACAAGGAAGAATTAAAGGGAAACGGCGATTATGAGGTAAATAAAAAAATATTTACAAAAGACATGAAGGGTGATTATACAATATTAATTCCTCAAATGGCACCAATTCACTTTGAATTATTAGAAGCAGCAGTTCGTCAATCTGGATATAAAGTAGAATTATTAAGAAAATGCACAGACCATACTGTTGAAACTGGACTAAAATATGTAAATAATGATGCTTGTTACCCATCAATATTAGTTACAGGACAAATGATTGAAGCATTGCAATCTGGAAAATATGACCTAAACAAAACAGCATTAATTATGTCTCAAACTGGTGGTGGATGTAGAGCAACAAATTACATAGGCTTCATTCGTAAAGCACTAAAAGATGCAGGTTTCGAAAATATTCCAGTGATATCATTCAATGTTGTTGGAATGGAAAAAATGCCAGGCTTTAAAATAACATTGCCTCTAATAGAGAGACTATTAAAAATGGTAGTGTATGCCGATTTATTACAAAAAATGCTTACAAAAAATAGAGCTTATGAAGTAAATAAGGGAGAAACACAAAAACTATTTGATGAATGGTTGGAAAAATGCAAAAAATTACTAGAAAAATCTACAATGAAGCAATTTAAGCAAAGTATTTATGATATGGTAAATGACTTTGAGAAAATTGAGCTTGATACATCTGTAGAAAAACCAAAAGTAGGTATCGTTGGTGAAGTTTTAATAAAATACCACCCATTTGGAAATAACTTTATTGCAAATAAATTAGAAGAAGAAGGCGCTGAAGTAGTATTACCAGACTTTATGGGATTTGTTAAATTTATTGCAACACATAAAATTACATTTAATCAATTAATAAAAACCGATAAAATAAAAGCTAAATTATTTAAAACAGCAATAAAATTAATTGATATATTAGAAAAAGATTCAAAAATAGCTTTAGCAAATTCTAAAAAAGGTTACTTGCCACCAGCAGACATTTGGGAATTAGAAGATAAAGTAAAAGATATTTTATCAATAGGAAATCAAACTGGTGAGGGATGGTTCCTAACAGCAGAAATGATAGAATACATAGAAAATGGAATACCAAATATAGCTTGTGTACAGCCATTTGCATGCTTACCAAACCATGTTGTTGGAAAAGGTGTTATTAAGACAATTAGAAATGAATTCCCAGAAGCTAATATTTCTGCAATAGACTACGACCCAGGCGCAAGTGAGGCAAACCAGACAAATAGAATTAAATTACTTATGACTGTTGCTAAAGATAACTTAAAGAAACAACAAAAAGAGAAAAAAGCAGTAGAAAAGGAAAATGTTGCTACTTCTGACGTTTCAGAAAAAAACACAGAGAAAATAAGCAAATAGATTTGTTTTGAAAAAAGTTGTGAGAAATTCTCACAACTTTTTTCCTTTTATACAAGTTTTTTTGTACTACTGCATGCATTTGATAGGAATCTTCTTTCTTGAAAAATTCTTTTTATAATATTAATAATGTTTTTTAAATCTATATATTTAATTTTCTTAGAATATTTATTAAATATATTTAATATTTCTTCTGTTGAATAATTTGCTGCATATAATGTTGCTACAATACTTCCAGATGACGTTCCAGAAATACATTCTATATTTATTCCTTCTTCTTCTAGTGCCTTCAGCGCGCCAATATGCGCTGCTCCTTTTACTCCTCCTCCAGCTAAACAAATTCCACATTTCATAAAAAATCACCAATATATAGTTATTCATACATACAAAAAATATGTTTTATTATTAGAAAATATTTTAGACTAATAATTTATTTAATTAAATATATAATTTTAAATATAAATAAATAATTAAATGATTTAATTATTTATTTATATTAATTATTTATTTTTAATTTTTTTTATTATTTATTATATTTTTATTTTCATTTTTTGATTTAAAACATTTTTATTATAAAAATAATTAAATCATTTTTATAAAATATATTCTTAATTTTATTTCTATTTTTTTAATTGCACTATTTTTTTTATTTTAATATTTTTAAAATAATTTTATTCTTACAATTTAATTTTCTTATTTTATTAATAATTTGATTTTTAATTTATTTTTATTTATTCTATATTTTTTGTTTTTATTTTTTATATTATATTTAATTTCTTTTTTATTTAAATTATTTTTATATTATTTTTAATTTTAATGACACTATATTCTTTTAATTAATTCATTCTGTGTAAAAAAATTATTAAATAATATAAACTTTTTTCATTTTTAATTCCATTTATATAATAGAAATATTACAATTATTTTACAACATGATTTCCAGAAATTTCCAGGTATAATTTACAAATTATTCCTGTTTTTGTATTCCAGTTTTTTTATTTGATTTACAATTATTTCCAGCTTTCTTTAAATTATATCTTCTATTTTATTGCTTTTGCTTTACTTTTCACTTTGCCTTTTTGACACTTTGCAACATTTTTACTTTCTTTAGATAGGATACATTAATTAGAACCTCATTGAATATATCTTTTTGTTCTTCCTTTTTATTAGCTTTATGTTGACTTTATTGCTGTTCAGGGCCCCTCCATAGACATCATCCCTTTTTTACTTTAATCCGTTGGTTTTTTTATGACATTTTTTGAATGATTAAAACTATTTTTTCTTATTTTTACCTACATTTAAGTTTACAATATTTTATCTTGCGCTGCATTATCTGTATACGTTTTTTTGATATTAAAGCATTCCCTCCATTAAAATTATACCTTTTTGACAAATACACTCTTAAACCTTTTCTTATTTTATATAACTTTATATTTCCTATATTGCTCTTTCTTTTATATGTCTTTTCTTTAAAAAATTTTCTCTTTCTGTTTTTCTTTCTATATCTTGCTTATTGATTCTGAACTAAAGTTTCTTGTTTAATATCTAAAGAAAAAATTATTTTTAACATTACTCTTATTAATTTTAAATTTATTAATTTTAATTATCATTTATTTAAAACAATTTATTTATATTTTCAATTTTAATATTAATTTTTTATAATTTAATTAATTATTTAATTCTATATTTTAATATTTTTTTATTAATTAGAATTTTTTTTTAAAAAAATAATTTTAATATATTTGATTATTTTTTTTATTTAAATTTTTTATATGATTTTAGAATTTTAAATTATTATATTTTTTTATTTATTTATTATTTAATTATTTTGTATTTTTATTTTTTCATTTTTTATTATAATTAATACTTAATTAATTTGAATTTATTATTTTATTAGTTTTTTTATTTTAAATTTATTAATAATTTATTTAATATTTATTCTTCTAAAAATTATTAAATTTAATTAAATATATTTTTTAATATTTTTTATTTTTATTTCTTAGGTACTTACTAGAATATTTTTCTATATAATGTTTAAATTTTTTTATTATTCATGTGCTTTATTTTCATATTTATAATTTACATTTATTTCCAATTTTTAATAAGCTCTTTTTACACTTTTTCCCAGTTTTGTTTTTTATTTCCTCATAACTTTAGTCTTGTCTTTTTGCCACACATGCCTATCCCTGTCTCTTTTTCTCTTAAAGCTATGGTGATAGTACCACTCTTTACAGGGCTAAAAATATTTTTTATTATTGTTTTATGTATACACTATCAACATTAATACCCTATATCATTCATTACTTTTCTTTTTTCGTTTATCCGTTGTACTTTTGTCTATATTTTTCTAAAAAAATGTACTAGTTTTTTTCAATTCTCGTCGTTTTTTTGTTTACATTAAATTATTGCCCATAGTTTCTTCTATCTTTAAATATTCACTTTTTCGACTTTCGATTCATTATCCCTATCCTTTTTGACAAACATACAGTAGCATACAATCTATGCCTTCTTAATTTTTTATTTACTATAAATTTTAATTTGGTTCTTCTAGCAAATTATTAAACCATTTTACATTTTTTTCCATATTCCATAAATTAAATCTTATTTTCGTATACATACTTTTATTGAAAATTTTATTATTTAATTATTATTATTTATTTATTTAATACTTAATAAAATTAAAATATTTATTTTATTAATTTTATTTTATTTTAAAATAATTCTCTAATTTATTTTTATTTTTTTAAATATTTATATAATTTGTATTTAATTTTTAATCGAATTCTTTATTATTTTTTTTAATTTAAAATTTATAAATTACATTAATTTTTTTATTTAAAAGTTTTTAAATAAATTATATTTTTTTTATTTCTTTTTTTATTTTATTAATAATTTAATTTTATAATTTATCTATATTAATTCTTTATTTTTTTGTTTTTATTTTTTATATTATATTTTAATTTCTTTTTTATTTATATTTTTTAATATTATATTTAATTTTATTGATATCTTATTTTTTAGTTAATACATTTTATATAGAAATTAGCAATAAGGCATATATATTTTTTTCTTTTTATTGTATTTATTTAATAAAATTATTACAATTATTTTACAATAATATTTCCAGAAAATTCCAAGTATGATTTACAAATTATTCCAGTTTTTGTTTTGCTATTCGTTTTATTCAATTTACATCTATTTCCAGTTCTCTTTAAATTATATGTACTATTTTATTTCTTCTACTTTAATTCTCACCTTGCCTTTTTGACACTTTACAACTTTTTTCTCTCTTTAAACAAAATACATTAATAAAAGCTAATATGTGTGTAATTTTTCGTTCTTCACTCCCGCTGATATTATGTTGACCTTCTTGTTACCAAACCCTTTCCTGAGACATTAATCCCTTTTTACTTTAAGCCGTTGGTTTTTTTATAACATTTTTTGAATAATTTGAGCAATTTTTTCTTGTTTTTACTTACATTTAAGTTTACTATTTTTTATCTCGCGCTATTTTATCTGTATACGCTCTTTCGATATTAAAGCATAATCTTCATTAAAGTTATACCTTTTTGACAAACACGTTCATAAATCATTCCGATTTTTTTATAACTTTATTTTTCTTATATTGCTTTTCTTTTATATGTCTTTACTTTAAAAATTTTTCTCTTTCTGTTTTTCTTTTTTTAGTTTTAATTTTTGATTCTGAGCTATAGTTTCTTGTTTGATATTTAAAGAAAATATTTTTTAAACTTTATTTTTATTAATTTTAAATATATTTATTTTTATTATTATTTATTTAAAATTATTTTTTTTTATTTCTATTTTATTATTTATTTTTTAAACTTTTATTAATTATTTATTCTTCTATTTTTATTTTTTTTATTTATTAAAAAGTTTTTTTCAAAAATAATTTTAATTTATTTGATTATTTTTTTAATTTATATTTTTAATATAATTTTAAAAAAATAAATTATTATATTTTTTTATTTATTTATTATTTATTTTTTTTTTATTTTTATATTTTCTATTTTTTATTATATTTAATATTTAATTAATTTGAATTTATTATTTTTTTTGTTTTTTATTTAAAATTTATTGATAATTTATTTAACATTAATTCTTTCGAAAATTATTAAAATCTATTAAATATATTTTTTATTGCTTTTTATTTTTATTTTTTTAATAATTACTGGAATAATTTTTTATAAATAGTTTCAAAATTTTTTATTATTTATGTACTTTATTATCACAACTGTAATTTCCATTTATTTCCATTTTCTACAAATGTTTTTTACCCTATTTTGCAGTCTTATTTCTTGCCGTCACAAAATTTTAGTTTTGTCTTTTTGCCATGCGTTTTTGTTCTTATATTTTTTCCTCTTAATGCTATCTTGAGAGTACTACTTTCTACAGGTCTAAATATATTTTCTCCCACTGTTTTATGTATACAACACTAACGTCAACATCACATCCCCCCTTCACCTCTCATTTTTCTTTTATCCGTTGTATTTTTATCTATATTTTTCTTGAAAAATGTACTAGCTCTTTTCAATTTTCACCGTTTTTTTGTTTACATTATATTATCGCACATAGTTTCTTCTATTTTTAAATATTCACTTTTGCGACTTTTGATTCATTCTCTCTTTCCTTTTTGACAAACGTACTTAAATATACTCTCTTTAATTCACTTCGTTTTCCATCTGTCGTAAGTTCCAATCTAATTTTATAACAACAACCAAAATTGCTTTACTTTTTTTCCATCTTTTAGCTTATTCATATTTTCTATCCGCGAGATTATTATTATTAAATATTTTATTATTTGTTATTATTTGTTTTTTATATTATTTTTTTATTTATAAAATATTCTATAAAAATTAAAACTAATTAATATTTTATTTTTATTATTTAATTAATTTTTCGATGTATTTTTTCTCTTACTCTCCCAACGGTTTTAATTTTTCATTATTTTTTATTATTTTTTTTATTTATTAATTATTTTATATATTTATTTTATTTTTTATATTTATTTTATTTTTTATTTTGTTTTTTCATATAAATATTTATTATTTTTTATATTATTTATTTTTTAATTTAATATTATATTTTATCTTTCTTTAATTTAATTTTTTTATTATTATTTAAAAATTAATTATTTGATTTTTTATTAATTAATTTATTTTAAAAAATTTCTTTATTTACTTTTTATAATTATTTTTTTATTTATTAATTATATTTCTATTTTAATTTTTTTCTAATTTAATTTGTTATAAAACAGTTATACAATTTCCTATAATAAAAAAACACCAGAGTTTCTACTCTAGTGCTCTTTTTTGGCGGAAGCTGAGGGATTTGAACCCTCGCGGCCCTTGCGAACCCTAACAGTTTAGCAAACTGTCCCCTTCAACCACTTGGGTAAGCCTCCATATAATTATAGAAGTTAGAGCCTAACTGTTTCTAACTTCTATTTAATTAGTTCTGGCGGAGAGGGTGGGATTCGAACCCACGGTAGGCTACAAACCTACGCCAATTTTCAAGACTGGTGCCATAAACCAACTCGACCACCTCTCCGTATTGGTGTTACAATCGTGGTAACAGTATTATATTAACATATTTGGCCTTCACTTGTCAATAGGAAATTTCGAAATTTCGGAGCTCATTTTATATATATTGTCTCCTAGATTTAATTTTATATACAATATATATTTATGAGCTCCATATTTCCGTTTTAAGCCGTTTTTTTATTTTTTTAGTATAAATTATTGTCTGTTATTAATTGCTCTGCTTATAGCCTCTTTTTCTTCGTTTGATAAAATATATTTTGATTCTCCTTTTTCAATAGGTTTTGCATAAATATTTGAGCTGTCTCTTGCATATATTCCATTTAGAACTACTCCATTATTGTTTTCGTCAAGTAATGCCAATGTGAAGCTTAAATCGCTTCCTGTATCTTTAAACGCATTATATCTTACTATGCCTATTTTTTGAATGCAAATCTTCATATTATCATCAAGTGCCTTGCAATAATTTATTATTTCCTCATTTTTGGCTTCTACAGTTTCAACTCTTTTTATATAGTCTTTTAACATTTCATCAATATTATTACCATTACCGAGCTTTTTCATAAATGCAGAATAGCTTTTTCTTAATCTTCTTAGGTTTGTGGCACTAATGATATATAAAATCAATAATATTAAAACTAATATCACTAATACTAGTATGCATACATCTGTTCTTAAAAATTCTAAGCCGATACTCAATTTTAAAACTTCCTTATATAAAATATTTAGGTTTTTTAATAAAGGTTTTACCTATAAACCTATAATTCACCTACATTCTCAGACCATATAGACTATCTGCCGATAATTTATTTAATTAGTCCTAAAATTCTCTCTAAGTCGTCATACGAAGAATATTGAATTATTATTCTACCTGATTTCTTTTTAGCATCTAATTTTACTTTTGTACCAAAGAAACCCTGGAAAGAATCTTCAATGTCTCTATAAATAGCTTCAAACCTTGGGTCATTCTCTTTTGCAATCTTTTTATTTTTTACTTTTCTTTCAATGTCTCTAACGCTTTCTCCTTTTTCTATTATGCTTATTGCAGCTTTATATTGCTTGTCCGGGTCTTCTATCATTACCAAATTTCTACAGTGTCCTTCAGTTATTTTGCCCATTTGTGCAAGCTCAATTACTCTAGGGTCTAAGTTTAATATTCTAATAGAATTTGCAATATTACTTCTACTAATTCCTATTGAATCGGCTAATTCTTGTTGTGTCATTCCATAGTCGTCTATCAACTCTTTTAGACCTTTTGCTTTGTCAATAGGGTTTAAATCTACTCTTTGCAAGTTTTCTATTAAAGCTATCTCCTTGTTTGATTTAGAGGTCAAATCGTCTTTTATAATGCATGGCATCTCTGTTAAACCTGCTTTTTTAGCTGCTCTCCAACGTCTTTCTCCTGCTACAATTTCGTAATAATCGTCTTTTTTATTTACAAGAATTGGTTGCAAAACTCCATATGTCTTTATAGAGCCGGCAAGCTCGTCCAAAGCATCTTCATCGAAATTTCTTCTAGGTTGGTCTCTATTTGGCTCAATATCCATAACTTTTATTTTATATATTTTTTCATCTGCTTCATTCATATTATTCTCATTTTCTGTAGATAATAAACTATTATCTGCAAATAATGCATCCAAACCTTTTCCTAAACCAGTTTTCTTCATTTATTCCATCCTCCTATTAATTAATAATAATTTTAATCAAAATTGCTTAAACTAATTATTGTCTCGTAAAACATCTGTTCACTGTACATCTTCTTAGAGTGCATGTTTTCCCTTTCCTTCTGCTTCGCCTTCATTGTTCTTTATAAATTCTCTAACAAATTTTTCATAGCTTTTTGCACCTTTAGACCTAGGGTCATACACACTTATAGGCATGCCATAACTAGGTGCCTCGCTAAGTTTTACGTTTCTTGGTATAACATTTTTATACACTTTGTCATTAAAGTATTTTTTTACCTCTTTAACAACTTGATTTGATAAATTTGTCCTAATATCATACATTGTAAGAAGTGCACCTTCAATTTCTATGTCTTTATTCAAATGCTTTTTAACTAAGCTAATTGTATTTAGCAGTTGTCCCAGACCTTCAAGCGCATAATACTCGCATTGTACTGGTATTAATACACTATCTGAAGCAGTAAAAGCATTTAAAGTGATTAGTCCTAATGATGGAGGGCAATCAATTATTATAAAGTCATAATTCTCTTTTACTTCATCAAGTTTTTCCTTAAGTCTATGTTCTCTTGACATCATAGATACAAGCTCAACTTCAGCTCCTGCAAGGTTTATGTTAGATGGGCAAATGCTCAAATTCTTAACATTTGTCTTTTTGACAATATCGTCTATTGACACATCATTGATTAAAGCATCGTAAACAGATACTTCAATTTCTTCCCTATCAATTCCAACACCACTTGATGCATTTCCTTGTGGGTCTGCGTCAATCATTAAAACTTTTTTGCCCTTTTTGGCAAGTATAGTGCTCAAATTGATTGAGGTTGTAGTCTTTCCGACTCCTCCCTTTTGGTTTGCTATTGATACAACTTTTCCCATATCCTCATCCCTTTCCTAAGACACAAATCTAGTTGAAAATATCAATAATTTTTAACATATTAATAATATATAAATTTTAATAATATGTCAATAAATTTGCACAAAAAAACGATAGATTTTTTTGTTTTCTATCGTTTAAAATATATATATTATTTATAAATCTTTATAGAGGCTTTTTTGCTGGTATACCAGCTTTTCTGGGATATTTGTTTGGTGTGCTATTTACCTTTTTTATAACAATAATATTTCTCTCCATATCACTATTAGGCAAGATTATTTTCTCTATTTTTTCTATTTTTCCACCTAACACATTCAATGCGTTTTTAGAAGATTCTATTTCTTCAGAAATATTACTTCCTTTCATACAAATGCATAAGCCTCCTGTCTTAACAAATGGTAGCATGTATTCTGCTAATGTGCTTAAGTTCGAAACCGCTCTAGATACTATAGCATCGGCCTTTTCCCTATATTCCTCATCATGTGCTAAATCTTCTACTCTAGCATGTATCAACTCCATATTTTCTAAATTTAGCTGCCCCTTTACTTCTTCTAAAAAATTAATTCTTTTATTCAATGAATCAACTAATATGAATTTTATCTCTTTATTAACAATTTTTAGCGGAATTCCTGGAAAGCCAGCTCCAGTGCCAATATCCATAACTGTTTCTTTACCTTCCATATATTTATTTATAGTTAAACTGTCTATAAAATGTTTTAAAATTATCTCTTTTTCATCTGTAATTGCAGTTAAATTTATATTTTCATTCCATTTTAATAGCAAATTCATATAATTATAAAATGCTTCTTGTTCGCTTGTATCAAGCTTTGTTCCAATTTCTTTTAAATATCCCTGCATTATTTCTTCAAATTCTCTAAAATTCATTTTGTTCTCACTCCTTCCTTTGAAAACTAGTTTTCTTTAACCATTTCTGCTTTCTAAATAAATTAAAAGTACAGATATGTCAGCTGGCGAAACGCCTGATATTCTTGAAGCTTGGCCGATTGAATCTGGTTTTATTTTATTTAATTTCTGTCTTGCCTCTAATCTTAAACCTTTTAATACATTATAGTCAACATCTTTTGGAAGCTTTTTTTCTTCCAATTTTTTAAATTTTTCCACCTGTTCTTCCTGTAATTTTATATACCCCTCATATTTTATTTGAATTTCTGCTTCTTGTACTACATCGCTTGGTAATACTGGCCTTTCGCTGTCTATTTCTTTCAAATTTTCATAAGAAAGTTCACTTCTTCTCAATAAATCTCCCAATTTTACACCATTATTTATATTAGATGAACCTAATTTTGTTAAAACCTCATTCACTTCACTAGTTGGTTTTATTGTTGTTTTCTTAATTCTTTCAATTTCTTTATATGTTTTTTCTCTTTTTTCTTTGAATTTTTCGTATCTTTCGTCAGAAATTAAGCCCACCTCATGTCCTATATCAGTAAGTCTTAAATCAGCATTGTCCTGCCTTAGAAGTAGCCTGTACTCTGCTCTTGAGGTCATCATCCTATATGGCTCATTAGTTCCTTTTGTTACAATATCGTCTATTAAAACGCCAATATAAGCCTGTGACCTATCTAAAATAACAGCCTCTTTCCCCTGTAATTTTCTAGCTGCATTAATTCCGGCCATAAGCCCCTGTACTGCCGCCTCCTCGTAGCCAGAAGTACCGTTTATTTGACCTGCAAAGAACATTCCTTCAATAGTTTTATGCTCTAAAGATAGTTTCAACTCAGATGGCTCTATACAATCATACTCTATCGCATACGCTGGTCTAGTAAATTCAGCATGCTCAAGACCTGGAATAGTCCTATACATTGCAATTTGTACGTCCTCAGGCAACGACGAACTCATTCCTTGTATATACATCTCATCCGTATCTCGTCCTACAGGCTCAACGAAAAGCTGATGTCTTTCTTTATCTGCAAATCTAACAACTTTATCCTCAATAGAAGGACAATATCTAGGTCCAGTTCCCTCTATCTCGCCTGCAAACAAAGGAGACCTATGCAAATTAGCTCTAATTATTTCATGCGTCTTTTCATTAGTATATGTCAAATAACAAGGCAATTGCTCTACTTCTGGGTCTATTTCATCTTCAAACGAAAATGCCTCTGGGTTCTTATCTCCCTCTTGTATTTCCATCTTAGAAAAATCTATACTATTTTTATTAATTCTCGCTGGAGTTCCTGTTTTAAACCTAACTAGGTTAATACCTAACTTTTTTAAAATTTTAGAAAGCTCATTTGCTGGGAACACGCCATCTGGGCCACTTTCAAAAGAAGTCTCCCCTATAAATATCTTTCCTTTTAAATACGTGCCTGTAGCAAGAATTACGCTATCTACGTAATATACAGCTCCTATATTCGTCTTTACAAACTTAACCTTGTTATCCTCAACACCTATGTCCACTATCTCTGCTTGCTTTAAGTACAAATTCTCTTGCTTTTCTAGTGTATGCTTCATCTCAGCCTGATACTGCTTTCTGTCCGCTTGAGCTCTTAAAGAGTATACAGCAGGTCCCTTAGATGTGTTTAGCATTCTAAGTTGAGTATACGTCTTATCTATGTTTTTTCCCATTTCTCCACCAAGGGCATCCAGCTCCTTTACTAAATGTCCTTTTGAACTTCCTCCTATGTGTGGGTTACAAGGCATGTTTGCAACTGCCTCTAAACTTATAGAAAATACTAAAGTCTTAAAACCCATTCTCGCAGCAGCAAGTCCTGCTTCGCATCCTGCATGGCCTGCTCCAATCACTGCTACATCAAACTTTCCCGCATTATATTCCATTTATTTTCAACTCCTTTATCTCCTAAAAACTGGAAATTCTATTTACATTTTTTGTAAATTTTTCCGCCATGTTATCCACATTTAATCAACTTTTTAACCATAGAGTTTTTTAACCAATATGAAACTGGCATATACTTTGACAAACATGGTATTATTTTTAACTTTTTTTAAATTAATTCTCAAAAACCTCATATATGTGTATATACAATATTTTGCTAAGAGTTCGTATTGTCTTCATGACAAATATACTTTTTGTCGAATTTTGTCGAAATTTTTTCATCTTCTGAAAGTGTTGGTATAACTGGATAGTAAATATCTACTATATTCGTATTTTGTCGTTTTTTGTTTCTCCTAGCGTTATTTTCCCAAACAAAATTTTGTAAAAATGTTATTTATTATATCCTCTGTAACATTCTCTCCCGTAATCTCTCCTAGTTCTTCTAGCACATCTTTTATACATATTGATATAACATCAATTGGCATGTTTTCATTAATTGCTTCTTTTGCTTTTTTTACACTCTCTATCGCTTTATTTATTTGTGTTTTGTGCCTTAAATTTGTAATAATCACACCATCATTTAATTCAATCTCATTATTATTGAACATTGTTGAGATGGTTTTATATAGCTCATCCAATCCTTTTTTCGACCTCATAGAAGCCTTTATAAGCGGTTTATTTAATTTAGACATATAATTTATCGTTTTTTCATTTTCCGGGCTCAAATCGCATTTATTTAGCAAAATAATACTTTTCTTGTTTTCTATCATTTTCAGTATCCTAAAATCTTCATTGTCCAACTCTTTTGAATTATCAAATAAAGCAATTATCAAGTCAGCATCATTAATAAGAGCTAATGCCTTTTCAACTCCAATCTTTTCAATTGTGTCCTCTGTCTCTCTTATTCCTGCTGTATCAATAATTTTTAATGGTACACCTTCAATATTTACAAACTCCTCTATCGTGTCCCTTGTAGTTCCAGCCAGCTCACTAACAATAGCTCTATCCTCATTTAAAATTAAATTCAACAATGAAGACTTACCAGCATTAGGCTTGCCTACTATGGCAGTTTTTACTCCCTCTTTTAAAAGCTTTCCATTATCATAACTAGAACTTAGCTTGCCCAACTTATCTTCTATCCTACCCAAAGTATCCATTGCCTTTTGGTTTGTCGTCTGCTCTATGTCGTACTCTGGATAATCTATTGATGCCTCAATATCAGATAAAATGTCCAATAAAATGCCCCTAATATCATTGATTTGCTCCGAAAGTGCACCTTGTAATTGAGAAACTGATGCTTTTGCCTCATTTTCCGTTTTAGCATTTATAATATCAATTACCGATTCTGCTTGAGATAAATCAATTCTACCTCCTAGAAAAGCCCTTTTAGTAAATTCTCCAGGCTCAGCAAGTCTCGCTCCATTTTTTAAACATGCCTCCAATATCTTTCTTTCAACCACTATTCCCCCATGTGAATTAATTTCACACATATTCTCGGTAGTGTAACTCTTAGGCGCTCTAAAGAAAGACACTAAAACCTCATCTATTTTCTCTCCTGTATCCCTATCAATAATATATCCATATTTAATCGTATAGCCCTTAACTTCTTCTATCTTTATTTCAGAATCAAATGGAACAAATACTTTTTTTAAAATATCAAAACACTTATCTCCACTCATTCTAATAATTCCTATTCCGCCTGCTCCCGTAGCAGTTGCAATTGCAGTAATTGTATCCATCTTCTCCACTCCCTTGTAATTATCTTTCAAACTCTAAGAAAGGAAGTCAGAGTAAAAAAGCTAGTCCATTATCTAAATCTAAACTAAAATCTTCACTTTGACTTCCGATTTTTATCTATATTTTTTTTGAAATTACAACTTTTCTATAAGGCTCCTCACCCACACTGTATGTGCTAACTCTATTATTAGACTGTAGCCTTGTATGAATAATCTTTCTTTCATATGCCATCATAGGCTCTAAAGTAATTGTTTTTCCAGTCTTATAAACTGTTTTAGAAATTTTATCAGCAAGCTCTATTAAAGATTGCTCTCTCTTTTCTTTATAATTGCTAACATTCAAAATAACTTTTACTCTACTATGTGATTCCTGGTTTGTTAGAGAATTTAATATAACTTGTAAAGCATTCAAAACCTCTCCCCTGTAGCCAATTAACACTCTAGCATCTTCCCCATCTATTTTAACATTTATAAAGGCTTTTTCCTTATCAATATCTATATTATATGTTAAATTATCAAAACCTTTTATAAATTCCTCAAGAAATTTTGTTACTTTTTGCTCTACCTTAGCAATTTCTTCCTCGCTAACATTAAATTCTCTTGGTTTGAATTGATGTCTTGAAGAATATATCTTTCTTTCTTCGTCTTCTTTCAAAGTCATTTCCACTTTAACTACTCTTGGTGCTAATATACTAAAGAAACTTCTTTTTTCTTCTTCTAACACTTTAATATTAACCATATCTCTTGAAACATTTAACTCCTTAAGCCCATTAGAAATTGCTTCATTTGTTGTTTTACCTTGTGCAATAATACTTTTAGGCATTTTGTTTTTCCTCCTTATGTCTCATAATTAGCTCTATAATTATTTTTTCTATTATCATTAAAACATTACTTACAAACCAATACAACGCCAAACCTAAAGGCGCAATAAACGCTATAAATACTGACATTAATGGTAACATGTACATCATATTCTTGTTCATAGCTTCCATTGCTTCTAGCTCGCTAGGTTCTTCTTTAAGCTCAACTTCTTTGCCATCAGTGATAACCTTCTGCTTTTCTTTCTTCTTTCTATTGTTAAAGTTGTTTGTTATTCTAATAGATGCAACAGATGAAATGACATATAATACTGGAATTACATACACTGTCCAATCATTCAAATTACTGCTAGGAACTTTGCTTAAGTCTAGTCCTAAGAAATCCATATTCAAATGAACTCTTTCATCTTGCGCACCAAATTTATTAATTATAGCAATTTCTGTATATGTAGTTTGTCCATCTTCTTGTTGTATCTGTGTTTTATAATCATTAATAACACTCTCATCAATCTTTTTCATATATGTAAGTGGCTCACTAACAAGCCAGAACACTGCAAGAATTATTATCAATTGAATTATAGAACTAAAACAACCCGCAAAAGGACTAAGTTTTTCCCTTTTATATAAGTCAATCGTTTCCTGATTTAATTTTTCTGGGTTATTTTTATATTTTCTTTGAATTTCCTTCATTTCTTCTTGTAACTCAGCAGATTTCTTCAGAGATTTCTGTTGTTTTACAGTTACCGGTATCAGGATAATTCTTAAAATAATAGAAAATATAATAATAGCAATACCATAATTGTTAAACACTGTATACAAAGCATTTAACAAATATCCAAACAATTGTGAAATAGCTCCCATATATCCTCCAATTTACTTTAATGGGTCATATCCACCTTTAGAAAATGGATTACACCTAAAAAATCTCTTTATTCCTAAATATGTTCCTTTAAAAGCTCCATATTTTTCAATAGCTTGTCTCATATATTCAGAACAAGTTGGATAGAATTTACATTCTACCCCCATCGCCTTAAAGATTGGTGAGATAAATTTTTTATAAACCTTTAACAAGAAAAGTAATATCTTTTTCATTAACTTAGTAATTCCGCCTTTTTCAACAATTTCTCTATATCGTTTTTAATAACATAATAATTTGCATCTTTTGGCTCGTTCTTTCTATTCCATAAAAAAACAATATCATAGCCCTGTTTTAGCTCGTTTTTAATAATACGATAATTCTCTCTAATCAATCTTTTTATTCTGTTTCTGCTAACAGCTCCACAAGCCTTCGTGCTTACGGCTATACCAATTACATTGCATTTTTTCTTGTTTTTCAAAACATAAATTGAAACTTGTTTTCCTATGAAAAATTTTCCCTTTGATAATACATTTTTAAATTCATAATTCTTTTTTAAAGTTTTTATTTTTCTCATTAAACTCACTCTTTTAGCAATTCAAAATACTATTTTGCCATAAGTCTTGCTTAAGTGCTTTTCATAACTAAAAATAATCAGTATTTAGTTATGCTTTAATTAAAGAACTGTATCTATCATACATTTCCAAGTATAATTAACACATAACTAAACACTAATCATTATATATTTATTCTTATGCACTTAATTTTTTTCTTCCTTTTGCACGTCTTGCTTTTAAAACATTTCTACCAGCTCTAGTTTTCATTCTTTTCATAAAACCATGCTCTTTTTGTTCTTGTCTCTTTTTTGGTTGATATGTTCTTTTCATTTTGCACCTCCCGGATTATATATACTGCACTATATTTTTTCTAATAATAAGCTTTCTAATTATACCTTATTTTTCCACACAAGTCAATACAAAACGAATATTTTTTAAATAAATATTTTTTTGTATTGACTTTCATTTTATTCTTCTGATATTATATAACAATATTGTGGATAACTATGTGTATAACTTTATATATTATATACAATATTATATTTTGGAAGGATTGAAAACAATGCAGAAAGCCGAATTAAATGAACTATTAACAAAAGCAAAAGAACTTTTAAAAGATGAAGTTACAAAAATTGCATACGAAACTTGGATTAGAGATTTAGACATAGAAAGCGCTGACAATGATAACATTGTATTAATTGCAAACAATGCATTTCAAAAAGAATCTATACTTTCAAGATACCATGACCTATTCAAAAACACATTCAACTATATCACAAACAAAAATTGTGAAGTTACAGTAATTTTGAAAGATGATGTTTCTCAAGAAGAAATGCAAGCAGCAAAACAATTTTCAAGCGTATCATCAAATTATACTAATTCAACATTAAATCCAAAATATACTTTTGATACATTTGTAGTTGGAAATAATAATAGATTCGCACACGCAGCAGCTTTAGCAGTAGCAGAAGCACCAGCTACAGCGTATAATCCACTATTTATTTATGGAGGAGTAGGTTTAGGTAAAACACACTTAATGCAAGCAATTGCAAACCAAATACTACTTAATAACAGAAATGCAAACATATTGTATGTAACAGCTGAAAAATTCACAAATCAGCTTATTAATGCAATAAAAGATAATAAAAATGAGATGTTTAGAAACAAGTACAGAAATATAGATGTACTTTTAATTGACGATATTCAATTTATCGCAGGAAAAGATAGAAGTCAGGAGGAGTTTTTCCACACTTTCAACGCATTACATGAGAATGGAAAACAAATTATAATTTCAAGTGATAGACCTCCAAAAGATATAAATTTACTAGAAGATAGACTTAAATCTAGGTTTGAATGGGGCTTAATTGCAGACATTTCAAACCCAGATTATGAAACACGTTTGGCAATTCTTAGGAAGAAGTCTCAATTAGATAATATTATAATTGATGACGAAATCCTAATTGATATAGCAACAAAAATAGACACAAACATAAGAGAACTCGAAGGGGTTTTAAATAAACTAATTGCAAATGCATCACTTACAAATTGCAAAATAACATTAGAAATGGCTGAAAAAGCAATTAATGATGTAATTACAAAAAAGGATAAAGTTCTTTCTTTAGAACTAATACAAGAAACAATAGCAAAATATTTTAATATTACAGTAGAAGAACTAAAAGGTGTAAAAAGGTCTAATGATGTTACATTCCCAAGACAAATTGCAATGTACTTATGTAGAAATGTAGCACAACTTCCTCTAACTAAGATAGGGGAAGGCTTTGGAAAAAGAGACCACACCACAGTAATACACGCATGCACAAAAGTAGAAAAGGAAATTCAAAACAATATAAGTACAAAAAGGATTGTGGAAAGTGTGAAAAACATCCTGCTATCCGACAAGTAATTGTGAATAAAGACTTTATCAAACTTTTTCAAAAAATGTGTTTTGTAAAAAAAATGTTTGATAAACAAATCTCAACCTTTACTTACGGAACAGCCAGAAAGGTTCTCCACATACATATGTGAAAAGTATGTTGATAACATGTTGATATTTAACTTATTCACACAAAAAAATTTTTAATGTAGATAACTTTTTGAATTATCCACCGAGTTATTAACATCAAAATTGTTAGGGACATAAGGTTTCCACATAGTTATCCACATTATCCACATGACCTACTACTACTACTACTAAAAATATTTTATTATATTATAAAGGAGGAAACAGCAAAATGAAACTTATTTGCGAGAAGGATAATATCCTTAAAGCCCTTAATTCCGTAACAAAAGCGGTAGCTACAAAAACAACAATGCCTATACTAGAAGGAATATTAATTCAAACAAATGATAA